>JAFXHW010000069.1 GCA_017533545.1 Clostridia bacterium | reverse complement strand
TGATGATGTTTTCAGGCGGGATCTCGGGGAAATCCTTGATAAGCCGCTCGGCGCGCGCGGTCATGCATCCCGCATTTACTGCGGTGATAAAGAAGACATCGGCAAGCTTTGAAAGCTCGCGGACGAATTTTTTTGCGCCGGGCAAAATGGGCTGACTTTTAACGAACTCGGGATCGTAGTAGAGTGCAATTCGCTCGTCCGCGTGGCGTCCATAGTTGCCCCAGCCGCGTATTTCGTTGATGTCAACTGGCTCTTCGTCGGGGTGACGCGCGTTGATTATCGAGAGCGCATAGGCGTTGCAATCATACAGCGTGTCGTCAACGTCGAGTCCGACACGCAATCTGTATTTTCTCATGTATCTTTCCGTTTCTTTTTTTATTCGGGTGCGGCCAAAGCCGTATATCTATCATATCTCAAAAATGTTAATTTGTCAAGTTTGTCACCCCGATAAATCTTTATCGGTTGACAATGACCGCTATTTTTGATACAATAGTAGAAGTGGGTATATTATTATGAAAGGGCATAAAAGACAATGTTTGCCGAATCTTTAAAATACATCGAAAAATATGACAGGATCATAATCCACCGCCATTCGAATCCCGACGGCGATGCGCTCGGAAGCCAGATAGGACTTCGCGAGATAATCCGCGAAAATTACCCCGAAAAAGAAGTTTATATCGTGGGCGACGGAGCGGGAAGGTATTCCTTTATGGACGGCGCCAAAATGGACGAGATTCCCGACGAATACTACACCGGTGCCCTCGCGATCATTCTCGATACCTCGGCTGAGGCGCTTATAAGCGATACCCGCTACAAGCTTGCCGATATGACTGTCCGTTACGATCACCATATATCAAACGCGCGCGTGGCGGCCGATGAATTCTGCGACACAAGCTTTGAGAGCTGTGCAGGACTCATTACCGCACTCGCCATGACCAATGACCTTACCGTAACCGAAAGCGCCGCAAAAGCGCTCTATACCGGCATGGTGACAGATTCGGGACGATTCAAATACGATTCAACCACACCACGCACCTTTCAGCTGGCCGCATTCTTGATGGAGCATAACAGCCATCTGAGTGATATCTACAAGGGGCTTTATGCCGACGATTTCAATATGATCCGCCTTCGTGCGTCTTTCGTTATGAAGATACAGTTTACCGAGCAAAACGTGGCCTATATCTATACCACGAATGAAGAACTCAAATCGCTCGGTTATGATCTTTTCACAATATCGCGCGGTATGGTAGGAACGATGTCCGATATCCGCGGTGTAGACGTTTGGGCAAATTTTACCGAGAGCGACGATGGTGTTGTTTGTGAGATCCGCTCAAATAAATACAACATCAACCCGGTAGCCGTCAAATACGGAGGCGGCGGACACGCAAAGGCAAGCGGAGCGACGCTGAAAGACAAGAGCGAGGCAATGCTCCTCCTTTCCGATCTTGATGCAATAGTAAAAGAGGGTAAAAACAATGAATGAAGAACTGAAAAAACAGATACTCGATAAAATCAAGGAATATAATAAGATCGTAATATGCCGTCATTTTAGACCCGACGGTGATGCTGTCGGATCGACGAAGGGTCTCAGCACCATTCTCAGAGCTACCTTCCCCGAAAAGGATATCCGCCTTATAAATGACGATTACAGCGACTATATGGCGTTTTTGGGCAAAGAGGACGAGCAGGTCGATGATCAGTTTTACTCGGATGCCCTCGTAATTGTTATGGATACCGCCACCGAGGACAGAATATCAAATAAAAAGTATGCGCTCGGACGGGAGATCATCAAATTTGACCACCATATCAACGTCAGCCCCTACGGCAGTGTTTGTTGGGTCGAAGAAGAGCGATCGTCCTGCTCTGAGATGGTTGCTGAATTCTACAGCTTTTTCAAGGATGAGCTTACCATTACAAAACAAGCCGCACTCTATATCTACACCGGCATGGTGACCGATTCGGGCCGATTCAGATATTCGTCGACCTCACCCGAAACACTCCGCCTTGCTGCGATCATGCTCGAGCAGGGAATAGATACCGACAAGCTTTATGCAAACCTCTATCTCGACGAGTTTTCCGAGCTGAAATTCAAATCGCACATCTACAAGAGCATGAAGATCACCGAAAACGGCGTTGCATACGTTTTCGTTACTCTCAAAGATATGAAAAAATTCGGTATCACTCAGGAGCAGGCGTCAAATTCCGTCTTCTATCTCGACGGAATCAAGGGCAGCATTATCTGGCTTGCATTTATCGAAAATAACGACAAGAGCATCCGAGTTCGCCTGCGCTCCCGCTTCACGACGATAAATAAGCTTGCCGAAAAATACAACGGAGGCGGTCATGCCTGCGCGAGCGGCGCATCTGTAAAGAATCGCGCAGAGGCTAAAAAGCTCATCGCCGATGCCGATGCACAGATTCGCGATTACAAGGCCAATAACGAGGGCTGGCTATGAGAATACTGATCACCAACGATGACGGAATGCTCTCGCCCGTTTTGCCACCTCTTGTAAATTGGGCGAAAAAGCTGGGTGATGTCACCGTGGTCGTGCCCAAAACCGAGCAGAGCGGTCAGAGCCATGCTAT
>JAFXHW010000068.1 GCA_017533545.1 Clostridia bacterium | reverse complement strand
CATATGGAAAGGATGTAAAAAAAGCGCAGGATAAGCTCGACGCTCTTTATACCGAGATACTCGGTGAGCGCGAGGAGAACGAGACAGATCCTTCATTGCCCGAAGGCAGCGAAGAGGAGGATGAGTCGGATTTAAATGGCGATGAAGCCAACAAACACATTCCGCCGTATTCCGATTTAATCGAGCAGCCGATCGGAGAAGAGGAAGAAAAGCACTTCCTTGACAGCGAATTTTCGATGAATCTTGATGATATGTTGATCGTCTTCAACACTCAGACAAAATTCGAAAATTCTTTTCTTATAAATGGCGATGCCGTTGATGAATCTGTCGATTACGGAATAGCATCAAGCGGATCTTCCCAACGTGTATCTCTCGATTACGACTATAAAGCTGCGCTCGTTGAGGCGCAGATCGACTCGTATCAGACTGTCTATGTTTACGATGAGAACCGTTTGCAAAGCTACCGCGTTGTAAAAACGAGGGGCTCGGACGGTATTCTTGCCAATACATATTCACTGACCTACCGTCAGAATCATCTCGTCGAACGAAAGCTTACATCAAGCGATACGGTGCTCGACAGAGTGGATGAGGTCATCGTTATCGGAACACGTCAGCAGACTGCACCGGGAGTGTTTACGAATTCGTTTATGTGGCCGCTCTATTACGATGAGTATCCGATAATTACCTCATACTACGGTTCGTACCGTCCGCAATTCGATGCAAACGGATATCACAGAGGACTTGATATATACCTGCCCATGCGAAGTGATATTCTTGCTGCCGAGGGCGGTATAGTCACTACCGTTGATCGCACTCCGTCGTACGGAATACGCATAATCATTGATCACGACGGAACGAATTTCCAGACACTTTATGCGCATCTTGATCAGGCTCTTGTGAAAAAGGGCGACAGGGTGTATGCAGGTCAGCTGATTGCAAAAAGCGGTGCCACCGGTAATGTAACCGGTCCTCACCTGCATTTTGAAATGAGAGTAGGCCAAAGATATAAGGACCCTCTTAAATATTTGCCTGAATACAACAAGTAATATTTTTATCGGCCCGCCGTTTTCGGCGGGCTGATTTTTTATTCGTCGGTGCAGACGGTAAGACAGTATCCTTCGGGGCAGGGACAGTCGTAAAATGTGTGCTTTTTGGTAAAATCGCTCTCGCTCAGTCCGCGTCCCGTCATCTTGACGTAGCTTTCAAAACGTGTCCAGGATCGGGTAAATGCATGGTTGTCATTTGACGATCCGTCAAAAACGATATCATCATCGACGTCGGTATCATTTTCGATAAATCGCTTAAGCCAGCGTCGGTAAAGCTCGGGACGGCGGTATTTCACTTGCTCGATATCAATTCCGACGTTGTGATTCGATATGCAAACAGCCACGTGCTCACCCGCATGGCTGATCGAAAAACACACTTCGAGGTGTTTGCCGAAATATGGCTTGCCGTTTTGGGTGGTAAGGATATCGTTTTCGGTGATTTTCAAAGAGTAGTATTTTTCTGCCGCCCACAAAAGCAATTCAAGTCCGGTTTTGTGGTGATCGGAGTAGTTGTTTTGTGCTTTTGCCATTGCGATATAAATACCCGCAGAAGGCGAAAATTCTTTAAGATCAGTCATTTTGATTCAGTATATTTTTCAGATAATATCCGGTGTACGATTTTTCGCATTCGGCGATCTGTTCCGGTGTGCCTGAGGCAACGATCTGTCCTCCGCCCTCGCCGCCTTCGGGTCCGAGGTCGATGATGTAGTCGGCGGTCTTTATCATGTCAAGATTGTGTTCGATGACGATCACCGAGTTGCCTCCGTCGCAAAGTCGCTGGAGTATGCCGATAAGGGTGTTTACGTCGGACGAATGAAGGCCGGTTGTGGGTTCGTCGAGGATATAAAGAGTTTTGCCCGTGCTCCGCTTTGACAGCTCTGTGGCAAGCTTTACACGCTGTGCCTCGCCGCCCGAAAGGGTGGTTGACGACTGGCCTATCTTGATATATCCGAGACCTACGTCATTAAGGGTTTTAAGACGTCGGTACAGCTTGGGAATTGCTGAGAAAAATTCGAGTCCCTCTTCAACCGTCATGTTGAGAACGTCGGAGATATTCTTGCCCTTGTAGCGGCACTCGAGGGTATCGTGATTGTAGCGGTGGCCGTGGCAGACGTCGCAGGTGACGTATACGTCGGGCAAAAAGTGCATTTCGATACGCTTTACGCCGTCGCCCTCGCATGCCTCGCACCGTCCGCCGCTTACGTTAAATGAGAATCGCGCAGGCTTGTATCCGCGCATCTTTGCATCCGGAGTGGATGCAAAAAGCTCACGGATGTCGGTGAACAGACCGGTGTATGTTGCGGGATTGGATCGGGGAGTGCGTCCGATGGGACTCTGGTCGATGGCGATCACCTTGTCGAGATGCTCAACTCCCTCGATGCGGTCGTGATCGCCCGGGAAGGTGTAGGCACGGTTAAGGTCATGAGCCAGCTTGTTCAGTAAGATTGAATTTACAAGTGACGATTTTCCCGAACCGGATACGCCGGTAACGCATACAAAGCAGCCGAGAGGTATCGTGACATCGATATTTTTAAGGTTGTGCTCACGAGCGCCGAAAATGCGCAGAAAATTGCCGTTTCCCGCGCGTCGGGAAGCGGGTATGGCGATCTTCTTTCTGCCCGAAAGATAGTCGCCCGTTATTGAATTTGTATTTGCCATAACCTCGTCGGGAGTGCCCACGGCAACGATAGTACCTCCGTGGATACCGGCACCCGGGCCGATATCGACGATGTAGTCCGATTCGAGCATGGTCTCCTCGTCGTGTTCGACAACGATAACGCTGTTGCCTACGTCGCGCAATCGCTTGAGCGTTTCGATAAGCTTGTGGTTGTCACGCTGATGCAGACCGATCGAAGGCTCGTCGAGGATATAGAGCACGCCCATCAGCGATGAGCCGATCTGGGTGGCGAGACGAATTCGTTGTGCTTCGCCGCCCGAAAGAGTACCTGCGCGGCGGCTTAACGTGAGATATTCAAGTCCGACGCTTGCCAGAAATCCGAGTCGCGCTTTGATCTCCTTCAAGATCTCGCGCGCTATCGTCATTTCGGTATCGGTAAGCACGAGTGAGTTGGCAAAATCGAGCGCATCGGATACCGACATGGAGCAAAACTCATGTATGTTTTTGCCGCCCACGGTAACTGCCAATACTTCGGGTTTGAGTCGGGTACCGTGACAGTCGGGGCAGGGTATGTTTTCGGTATATTCGTCAAAATGATCGTCCTCGGGACGGTCAACTCTCCACTGAATGCTGTTTAAAATTCCGCCAAAGGCGCGGTGTTCGCTTCCGTAGGGAGAAACGAATCCGCTCGCTCTTTCGATGTCGAATTTTTCGTCACCGGTACCGTATTTGAGTATTTCAAGCGCTTTCGGCGAGAAATCCTTTATAGGTGTGTCAAGGGTAAAGCCGTATTTTTTGCCCACTGCGATGAGAATAGGACCTGTCCACGAATCCTCGGTCATCGTTTTGAATCCGTTAACATGAATAGCGCCTTGACGAAGGGAAAGATTGGTGTCGCATATCTTTTCAAAGCTAACAACAGCGCGTTCTCCGAGTCCGCTGCATGAAGGGCAGGCTCCCATGGGATTGTTGAAGGAGAACATTCTCGGACTTAATTCTCCAAAGCTGATGCCATGCTCCTCGCAGGCATAGTTTTGCGAAAAGTTCAGAGTTTCTCCGTTTTCACCATCGCCCATGACGAAAATGTCGAGGTTTCCGTTTGCAAGCTTGAGCGCGCTCTCAACCGAATCGCTGAGTCGCGTTCTGATGTCGCTTTTCATGACGAGTCGGTCGACAACTATTTCGATATTGTGCTTTTTGTTCTTGTCAAGGGTAATCTTCTCGCTAAGATCGTACATATATCCGTCAACGCGTACGCGGACAAAGCCCGCCTTTTTCGCATCGTCGAAGACTTTTTCATGCATGCCCTTTTTTGCGCGTACAACGGGCGCAAGCACCATGAAGCGGCTGCGCTCGGGCAGAGCCATGATGCGATCTATTATCTGGTCGGTCGATTGCTGGCGCACCTCTTTGCCGCATACAGGGCAGTGAGGAATACCGATACGCGCGTAAAGCAGACGAAGATAGTCGTATATTTCGGTAACGGTACCCACGGTCGAACGCGGATTTCGGGAGGTTGTCTTTTGGTCGATCGAGATGGAGGGTGAGAGACCGTCGATCGAGTCAATATCGGGTTTGTCAAGCTGACCGAGGAACATACGCGCGTAAGAGGACAGCGATTCGACGAATCGTCTGTGTCCTTCGGCGTATATCGTGTCAAATGCGAGCGACGATTTTCCCGAGCCCGAAAGGCCGGTAAAAACAACTAATTTATCGCGCGGGATTGCAAGGTCGACATTTTTCAAGTTGTGCACCCGCGCACCTTTTATTACAATTTTGTCCTGTGCCATTTTATCTCCATTAGGTTTTTATCTTACTTGAACGATATTTTTGCGATCTGATCGCGCAAATAAGCTGCGCGCTCGAATTCAAGCGCTTTTGCCGCCTCTTCCATCTGGCGTGTGAGGTCCTCGACGAGCGCACGGCGATCCGATTCGCTCATGCTGCCTCTCTTGGGCAGCTTGGGCAGAGCGGATTCCTCCGCCTTCTTTTTGCCGATCTCGATAATATCGCGCACCGCTTTGACGATAGTCTGAGGAGTGATGCCGTTTTCTTCATTGTAGCGCATCTGTATTTCGCGGCGGCGGTTTGTCTCGTCGATTGCCGCCTTCATCGAAGGTGTGATGCTCTCGGCATACATGATGACCTTGCCCTCGGCATTGTGCGCGGCGCGTCCGATGGTCTGGATAAGCGACGTTTCGTTGCGCAAAAATCCCTGCTTGTCGGCATCGAGTATAGCCACGAGAGATACTTCGGGAATGTCAAGGCCTTCGCGCAGAAGGTTGATTCCAACGAGAACGTCGAAGGTGCCCAGTCGAAGATCGCGTATTATCTGCATGCGTTCGATCGTTTCGACGTTGTGGTGGATGTATCTGACCTTGATAAGGTGCGATTCGAAGTATTCGGTAAGGTCTTCCGCCATCTTTTTGGTGAGGGTGGTAACGAGTACTCGCTCGCCTTTCTCGGCCCGCATGCGGATCTCGCCCATGAGGTCATCGATCTGTCCTTCAATGGGACGTACATCGATTTCGGGATCGCAAAGTCCGGTGGGTCTGATGATCTGTTCCACGATCTGCGACGATCGGGTCGTTTCGTATTGAGCAGGTGTGGCCGAAACGTATATTACTTGATTTAATTTGCTCTCGAATTCGTCGAAAAAGAGGGGTCGGTTGTCGTATGCAGAGGGAAGCCGGAATCCGAAATCGATAAGATTTTTCTTTCTCGCTCTGTCACCGCCGCTCATGCCGCGTACCTGCGGAATGGTAACGTGAGACTCATCGACGAACAACAGGAAATCGTCGGGGAAGAAGTCGAGCAGGGTGTAGGGGGTCGATCCCGGCTCACGTCCCGAGAGGATTCTCGAATAATTTTCAACGCCCGAGCAATAGCCGATTTCGCGGATCATTTCGAGGTCGTAGCGCGTTCTTTCCTCTATTCTCTGCGCTTCGATGAGCTTGTTTTCCGCTCTGAAATGAGCGACTCGCTCGATCATTTCTTCTTCTATGATCTGCAGTGCCTTTTCGCGCTTGTCATCGGTCATAACATAGTGAGATGCGGGAAAGATGGATACGTAGGTGAGCTCCTGAATAAGCTCGCCCGTGATGACGTTTATCTCGCTGATGCGATCGACCTCATCACCGAAAAACTCAACGCGTATCGCCTTGTCGCTCGATGATGCGGGAAACACCTCGACGGTATCGCCGCGCACTCGGAATTTATCGCGCACGAAGTTGACGTCATTGCGGTCATAGCTTATCGATATCAGCTTTCGGATAAGCTCGTCGCGGTCCATAAGCATGCCCGGATGTATCGATATCATCAGCTCCTCGTATGAGACGGGGTCACCGAGCGAAAAGATGCTGGACACCGAGGCTACGATTATAACGTCGCGGCGTTCAAGAAGGGAGGAGGTCGCGCTGTGTCGGAGCTTGTCTATCTCATCGTTGACGAGGGCGTCCTTTTCGATGTATATATCCTTTCCGGGCACGTATGCCTCGGGCTGATAGTAGTCATAGTAGGAAACAAAGTATTCAACCGCATTTTCGGGGAAAAATTCGCGGAATTCGGAGCATAGCTGTGCAGCGAGAGTCTTGTTGTGCGCGAGAACAAGGGTGGGCTTTTGCACCGCCTCTATAATATTTGCCATGGTAAATGTCTTGCCGGAACCGGTAACACCGAGAAGTGTCTGCTCCTTCATTCCCGACATAACACCCGACGACAAAAGCTCGATAGCCTTTATCTGATCGCCGCAGGGCTTCATATCGCATTTGAGTTTGAATTTTGTGTCGCGCATTTTCATGTATAGCGGATCCCCTTTTTTGTGCGTGGTAAATGAATAATATTCCATCTTATATTATACGTTGTAATTATCCCTAATTCAAGAGCTTTTTATTAATATTTAGATATAAAAATCGCGGCAAATGCATTTTTGCATTTGCCGCGTACTTTGTTTGCACTGTGTATCAGCCGATTGTATCGCTCGCTTCAAGGGTCTTGATCTCGGTGTTGGAATAAATGCCGTTGAACAGCCAGCTTGCCGATATTTCGAAAGGCTCATTGGAGACAGAGGTCTCGTAGGTGTAAAGAACGGTGACGTTTTCACCGGGGCCGTCAAAGGAAATGGGATCGGTTGCATATTTGATTGTATTACCGTCAATGGTGAGATAGCATCCGCTGCTTCGTGCGCCGCAGTAGAGCTGATAGTGGTGTAAAGTTATTACCACCTGAACACGGCGTGATACGGGTGACATTCTCTCAATGCAGTAATCTACCACAAGCTCAAGATTTGTGCCTGTATTTGAGCTGAACGAACCGATGATGGGAGCTTCAGTTTCGGGAGCGGGAGTGGTTACCGGCTCGGTAGTCTCGGGTACCGTAGTCTCAGGCACGGTCGTTTCCGGTTCGGTCTCCTCTTCGGTGGTGACCTGAGTATCGATTTCGGGAAGATCGGTAGTGGTTTCGCCTGTCTTGTCTTCGTTGTTCTTGCATCCGAATGAAATGACAGCCACAACGCATAAAAGCGCTATCAAAGCGATCAAAACGGTCGATGTATGTTTCTTCATTTATTTTCCTCCTTTTCGACTCTCAAAAGTCTTTTACAGTTAAATTATAACAAAGCAAAAATATGTTGTCAATAGTGTTTATAATATTATTTTGCTTTTTAAAGTTTTTTGTCAAAAATTAATGTTTTTTCAGTTAAACCAGCTGTCACCGATATTTAGATCAACAGACATGGGAACGGCAAGCGAGACCGCGTTTTCCATTTCTCTTTTGAGTATCTCTGCGGCTTTTTCGGCCGAATCGCGGGAGGCTTCGACGATCAGCTCGTCATGCACCTGCATGATGAGTCTGGCATCAAGACCGCTCTCGTCGAGCGCGCGGCGTACGTTGATCATGGCGAGCTTGATTATATCGGCGGCACTGCCCTGAATGGGCGAGTTCATGGCAACTCTCTCACCAAACGCCCGCAAAGTAGCCTTGGGTGAATGGAGCTCGGGAATATAGCGTCGGCGTCCGAAAAGGGTAGTGACATATCCGTTTTCGCGCGCGAAACGCTTTATATCGTCGAGATATGATTCAACGAGGGGATATTTTGCAAGATAGCTTTCGATGTACTGACCTGCCTCACGGCGGGAAACACCGATGTCGTTGGCAAGCGAAAAATCGCCGATTCCGTAGACGATACCGAAATTGACCGCCTTCGCTCTCTTGCGAAGCTCACTTGTAACCTCTTCTTTCGGCACACCGAATACCTGCGATGCCGTTGACGTGTGAATGTCGACACCCGAAAGGAAGGCATCGATCATGGTTTCGTCGCCCGAAACGCAGGCGAGCAGACGGAGCTCGATTTGCGAATAGTCGGCGTCGATAAGCACGTAGTCGCTGTTTTCGGCGACGAAATAGCGGCGGAACTCGCGTCCGAGAGGGGTGCGTATCGGGATGTTTTGCAAATTGGGCTCGGTAGACGAAAGGCGTCCGGTTGCGGTAACCGTTTGATTAAAGGTCGTGTGCACGCGCCCTTTTTCATCGGCAACGGCGGTAAGACCGTCGGCATAGGTCGATTTGAGCTTTACAACGTGACGGTATTCGAGGATTTTTTCCACTATCGGATAATAGGGCTTCAGCGAATTTAACACGTCGGCGGCAGTTGAATAACCGGTTTTGGTTTTTTTGGGGGCAGGCAGCTTCATTTTTTCGAAAAGAACTTCGCCGAGCTGCTTTGGCGAATTGATGTTGAACACCTCGCCGCATTCTTCGTATATCTCATGCGACAGCTTTTCTGCGGTATCTCCGAGCACTTCGCCGAATTTTTTGAGTCCTTCGGTGTCAACTTTGAATCCCGCATCCTCCATGTCGCAGAGAATGGACGCAAGAGGGATCTCGATCTCACCAAGCAATTTGTCCTGCTTTTCCTCGGTAAGTTTTGCATTAAGTATCTCGGAGAGTCTGAATATTGACTCGCATTCACAGCCCGTGCTCTCGCCGAGATATTTCAGCGTCAGACGCTCAATATCGTAGCTGTTGTCCGACGGATCGGAAACGTAGGCTGCAAGGGTGACATCGTAGATATGCGCACACTGCGAGGGGGAGGCAAAATCGATTCCGAATTTCTTCAGATAATGACGGATCGCCTTTAAATCGGATAGGGCAAAAAGTCGGTCTGTGTCTTCGAAAAAGTCCTTGAGAAGGGAAATATCACCGTCATAGCGGTAGATATTTTCTCCGTCGTATACCGACAAAACATTGTCTTTAAAGCAGAGAGCGACGCGAGCGAGCGCCGAAAGAGCATCGGCATCGCAGCGTATGCATTCGACCGATTCTTTTTCACTGCTTTCATTTACGCTTTCTTCCAGCTTGAGCCTCTTTATAAACGTTCCGAATTCGAGCTTTGTAAAGAGGGAGAAAAGCTCATCTTTTACAAAGCCTTCATAGTCCGTATTGTATCCGTCGAGCGGTACGGCGGTATTTATCTTTGCCAGAAAGCGCGAATTG
>JAFXHW010000067.1 GCA_017533545.1 Clostridia bacterium | reverse complement strand
TGTCAGGGCAATTCTGTCCCCGTCCTTGAGCTCAAATCGACCGTCGGGGATTATGATCTCATTCTGACGCATTACAGCACAGATGAGGAATTTTCCCGGGCTGTGCTTTCGCAGATCGATCATATTCATTCCCGCGAGCGGGGAGTTGTCGCCGAGGATCATCTCGACTATCTCGAATTTATGTGAGTCAAAGGTATCAATGCTTTGTCTATGACAGCAACGTCGTGTCCCTCGCAGACGAGGCTTTCGATCAGGCTTTTGCCGATCTTACCGCCTCCAACTATGATGATTTTCATTTTAACTCATTGATTTTCGCTCGGGGAACGATCAAAAAAATCTTTCGAACCACAAAAGCAGTTCTTTTTTCATCGTGTCAACGACCTTGTGTGCAACACCGTCGAGGATGTGAAGCTCGGTGTAGCAGCCCGCGCGGCGGATCGAATCGTAATACTCACGTGAAAGCACGGGATCGACCGTCTTGTCATCTGCTCCTTGCCATATCTTCACGGGACAAGGCGGTATAACAGCGCGTTCACCGTCTGTATTCACGAATGACCGTGTACGGTACGGCTCGAACCCCGACGTATTATCGGCGCAGAAGTCTTCTGTGGGAAAACGGAAGCATTGAGCAATGGGTTTGCGGTATCGATGCCCGTCTGCCCATTCTCTGTCCCACGGGTTCCTGCTGACGTGATCACCGATCTGTACGCCGTGAAAGCTGAGCCCGGGGTTCATAATGCCAAGCGCGATCACGAGAGAAGGAAAGGTGCTTGCAAAATTGATCGCCGTTCCGCCGCCCATCGAATGACCTGCCATGAACACTCTTTCGGAAAGATTATAATTCTTGATGGCAAAGCGATAGGCCTTGTAGAGCGCAAAAACGTGTTCGGGACAGCCAAAGGTAAGGCCGTGCGGTGCGCTTCCGCTGATATCAAGTGCGGCAAAACCCGCGCGTATGCATTCGGAGGCATATGATAATCCGCCCGTCTTGCCTTCAGCTTCGCACACGGTGCTTCCCGCCCCGTGGCAGGAAAGGATCAGAGGTGTCGGATCGCCGCCGCTTGAATATGAATCGGGAAGGCAGAGAACAGCCTCGCATTCCGACCACTCCTCGCGGTCAAGCACTTCGTTTGCGGTCGAACCCGAAACGTCGCGGAAATTGTTGAATTTTACTTTAAAAAATATCTTTTCCATTTATAGTTCCTCGGTAAGTCGGATAGCTCCCGCGGTAAGAAACGAGATGTTTTCTTCATCGAAAACTCTGTCCTTGTCTGTGTGGATCTTGTCCATATACAATGTGCGGAGCTTCTTTGAGTAATTAAGCGCGGCAACACCTACGCCTGATTTGAAATTTGCTTGATCCGAAGGATAAAATACACCCTTTGAGGCAATGTCAATTGCGTATTTTTCATTTGGTGCAAAGCTCTTTTCAAGCGCGGGAATATATTTCTTTGCGGCATTTTTGACGGCAAAAAGGATGGTTGTGCCGTCCGAAACGCAGTCGAAATTGAGTAGGAGCTTGTCCTTCATTTCTTTTTTGTGCTTCGAAGCAAAGCCCGAAGAGCCGAAAAGCCCCATTTCTTCAAGGTCGAAGAAAACGAATGCGATCTCGTTTTTCTTTTCGTCGGGCAGTGCCTGCATTATTTCCATCAATGTGATGACACCCGATGTGTTGTCGTTTGCCGTGTGCTTGTTCGCAGGACCGCTCATAAAGAGGAAAAAGGTGAGAAAATATCCGAGCAGCCAAGCATAATAGGATAGCAGACCGGCAAGATCTTCGCCTATTGCGAGAGCATCGCAGATAAGATCTGCGACGTATGCGAGACCGAATGCCACCACGAAAAGCACGGCAAGCAGCACCGCGGTTATAAGGAGTTGATACACGAGATAATAGAAGAAGTTTTTCGGTGTGATGAAGTTCGGGAAGGGAAGACGCGGGCAGGTGTCATAGTGCGCAGTATAGACAGCTTTTGCACTTGCGGGATCGCCGATGACGATATTGCGAGCGCCGAATGAGCCTTTCTCAACCTTTGCGGAATAACCGCTGTCCTTAGCGAATTGTAAGATATGATCTATAAATCCGTCCTTTTGCTTCTTTGTTTTTCTGATATGGAAATTATCAAACACATATTTTGAAGCTTCGGTCATTATAATCTGTCTCCTTCGATGAAGTCGAATATTTTATTCCAGATCTCTTCGTCCTGCTCGGTTATCTTTTCCCAATCCCAGGAATTGCGGAAAGTATCGACCGCCTCGGTCGTTTCGAAGGCTTTTTTTCTCATACCTTCGGTCATTGCCTTGCTCATTTTGTCAAGCTCCGCAACTGCGCTTGCCGAGTAATTGGGATTGTGCAGCTTGCCGTGAACAAGGCGGAATTCAATGTCAGCACCCTCGGGAGGGGAGTTTTTCAAAGAGTCGAAATGATATGCGGTTTTAACAGTAGGATCGTTGTCCGATGCTATGTAAAGAATTCGGCTCTGTGAATTTTTCAGGCTCTTGCGCGCATCGATAAGCGAATACATCGGATTCGATTCGTGCTCAAGACGCATCACGGACGGGCGGTAGAAACGGAGGATCCCAGAGAAAAATTGCTCGATCATCCGCTCGACACCGATAAATCCCGAAAGCGAGATGCAGGATTCGATCTCGGGATGGAGCGCGGAAATGTTCAGCGCGGCAAAACCGCCCCAGCTGTGACCGATGACGCTGTATTTCGCGTCGCCGTATTCCTTTGCGGAATGAAGCGCGTTTATTGCATAATCAAGGTCGCAAAGCGACTGCGCGAAACCAACTATGTTCTCGCCCTCCGACTCACGGCATCCCGTATGATCGTATGTGAAAACGGTGTATCCGCGGCGCGCGATAAGCTCGATCTCCCTCAGATAAGCAACGTGCCCGTTGCCCATTCCGTGATCGAAAATGATGAGCCTGTCCTTTCGCGGTGAGGAATAATAGTAGTAATATCCCTGCAATTTCTGTCCTGCGTTGCCCTCAAAATCAAAGGGCGTGCGTTGCAGCCCGGGAAAATCCGATGCGGAATAATAATGCAAAAGCGGATTGCCGTCCTGACGGATCCGGATATTGCTTTTGTATACGTTAAGTATTGCCTTTTCAAAAATCATTTTTTACTCCAATATAATACCAACGGGGCAATGATCGCTGCCCATTACCGAGGTGAGGATGAAGCTGTCCCGAACACGCTCAAACAGGCGGTCAGATACAACAAAGTAGTCGATACGCCACCCTACGTTCTTCGCGCGTGCCGAGAACATATAGCTCCACCAAGAATACTCGATCTTGTCGGGATAAAGCGAGCGGAAAGTATCCTTGAAACCGCTTTCAAGAAGTTCCGTGAATTTGCCGCGCTCCTCGTCCGAGAAGCCCGCGCTCTGACGGTTTGACTTCGGATTTTTAAGATCTATTTCGTTGTGCGCGACATTGAGGTCGCCGCAGTAAATGACAGGCTTCTTTTCGTCGAGCGACTTGATATATCCTCGCAAAGCGTCCTCCCAAGCCATTCTGTAATCAAGCCGCGCAAGCTCGCGCTGTGCGTTGGGAGTGTAGACGCAAAGAAGGTAGAAATCATCGTATTCAAGCGTGATGGCGCGCCCCTCGGTATCGTGCTCCGGAATTCCGATACCGTAGGCGACCGAAATCGGCTCGTGCTTCGTAAAGATAGCAGTTCCCGAGTAGCCTTTCTTTTCTGCGCTGTACCAATATTGAAAATATCCTTCGGGTTCAAACGCAGCTTGTCCCGGTTGCATTTTCGTTTCCTGAATGCAGACAAAATCAGCATCCTGCTCGGCAAAAAACTCGCCGAATCCTTTTTCAAGACAAGCGCGGAATCCGTTTACGTTCCATGATATTAATTTCATTTTGTTACCTCAAAATATTCGCAGAGTGCGGTGTGTTCGCGGAGATAAGATCCGCGTGTTTCCTCGCGCT
>JAFXHW010000066.1 GCA_017533545.1 Clostridia bacterium | reverse complement strand
TGACAATATTCGATGCAAATGCTATTATATTAATGTAATCAAATGTAAATAATCTTTATTATTTTGTTATTATTTTAAAATACCCCTTGCTATTTTCTGCGTTTTCTGCTATAATACAGTTCAAGTACGAGATATAAGATAAGTTCGTACCAGCCGGGGAGTTAGCGGTGCCTTGTAACCTGCAATCCGCTCCAGTAGGGGTTGATTCCTTATCGAGGGCCGTGAATGTGCGGTCTGCGCCATTTGCAAGTACGTTGAAGAACGGGTCCAGCGCAATTTGTGTCCGTGAACCATGTCAGGCGGGGAACCGAGCAGCATTAAGCGGTTCGTCAGATGTGCCGCCGGGTTGCCTGTTCGGAGTATAAACTGTGGTTTGCGCGCATATTCACGAGTTCGGAATGAGGTGTATGACCTTATCCTATATCTTGTGCTTTTTTTATTTGATTTTTATGTTATTATCAGGCCATTTTTGAACGGAGAGTTTGTATGAGTCAGGTTCTGTACCGAAAATGGCGCCCCAAAACCTTTTCTGAGGTTTGCGGTCAGCGCCACATAACCGATGTTCTTGCATATGAGGTCGAGCACTCAAAGACAGCGCACGCATACCTTTTCTGCGGATCCCGCGGAACAGGTAAGACAAGCTGTGCAAAGCTGCTTTCAAAGGCGGTAAACTGCCTTGACAGCAAGAACGGCGAGCCCTGCGGCAAGTGTGCGATCTGTCTCGGAATCGATGACGGAAGCGTTACCGACGTTGTCGAAATGGACGCCGCATCGAACAACGGTGTTGACGATATCCGCCGTATTCGCGATGAGGTCGTTTATTCGCCGGCCATGGCAAAATACCGCGTCTACATCATCGACGAGGTACATCTGCTCTCCCCTTCTGCCTTCAATGCACTGCTCAAAACGCTTGAAGAACCGCCCGAAAATGTCATTTTCATATTGGCAACGACCGAGCTTCAAAAGCTCCCTGCAACAATCATCTCTCGCTGCCGCAGGTTTGATTTCAGACGTATCTCCACACGCACCATAGCAGACCGTCTGCTGCACATTTCGTCGGCCGAGGGTATTGAGATCGAAGAGGATGCCGCACTTCTCCTCGCCCGACTTGCACAGGGCGGTATGAGAGATGCCGTATCGATGCTCGAGCTTTGTGCATCGGCAGGCGCTAAAGTAGACACGAACAAGGTTCGTGAAAGCGCAGGTGTTTCGGGAAGAGAAAGCTGTGTAAAGATTGCAGAGGCAGCCCTCTACGGACGCGCCAACGTCATTTTCACCGAAATCGAACGGCTGCACACCTCATCAAAGGACATTGCCGCATTCTGGCAGGAGCTTGTTTCCTTCTACCGCGATATGCTTGTTGTTACCCGTCTCAAACGCGACGAGGCCATTGCTTATCTCGATCTTACTGCCGAAGAATACAACGAAACGGTTGAAACGGCGAAAAAATTCACCTTTGACCTGCTTTACCACCACTGCGCAGTGCTCGACGATGCATATCTTTCAATGCAGCGCAACGTAGTATCAAAACGTCTTTGCGCCGAATTTGCCCTGCTCCGCTTGGCAGAAGGCCACGATATAACCCCCGATGCGCTTGCATCGAGAATATCAAAGCTTGAATCTGCCATAAAGCGAATGGAAAACGGCGGTTTCGTTATGCAGAGCGCTTTGACGCAGCCTGTTAAAGAAGAACTTCCGCAAGCAGCTGAAAAAAATGCTCCAATTCCCGAAAAGGAAGAGCCAACGTCTGCGTCAGATGAAAAGAAACCCGACGTTCTTCGCACCATTCCCTATTGGATCGAGATCGTACGCAAGGCCGAAAACGAAGACTCAATGATCGGTTCTCTGTTGTCAAAATCGACCGCTTACCGCTCGCAGTCAACAGGCAGCGTAACAATAGTCGTATCCTCCTCATTTGCGGCAAGCATGCTTGACAAAAAGGAGACCCATCAGCTTATCGCGAACCTCATTTCAGAATACGAGAGCGCGGGACAGATAATATTCAAATCGGGCGCAAAACCCGAAAACGTTGAAAGCGATGCCCTTGACGGTATCGATTTCGACGTATAAATTCAGCTTATTTTAAATAAAAATATAATGTAAAACGGAGAAATGTAATTATGAAAGCAAACCTTCCCAAGGGTATGGGCGGCCCTCAGAACATGCAGTCCATGCTTCGTCAGGCACAGAAAATGCAGGAGCAGATGGCAACTCTTCAGGAGGAGCTTGATGCCAAGGAATATGAGATCAAGGCAGGCGGCGGCGTTGTTACCGTAAAGATCAACGGCAAAAAAGAGCTTCTCGCTCTTGATATCAAGCCCGAGATCGTTGATCCCGACGATATCGAGACCCTCTCCGATGTTCTCTGCGCCGCATTCAACGAAGCTATCCGCACTGTTGAGGATGAAAATCAGAAGGCGATGTCCTCTGTAACCGGATCGCTTAATATGCCCGGTCTGTTCTGATAATATGTCAGATATGTTAGCTCCGCTCGAAAATTTAATCGAGCAATTCAGAAGAATTCCTTCGGTAGGTAAAAAATCTGCAACGAGAATGGCTTATTCTATACTTGAGTACTCTGACGAGAAGGCAAAGGCACTGTCCGATGCCATCATCGAAGCAAAGGAGCATATCACTCTTTGCCCCAGATGCTTTCAGTACTCGATAGACGGTCAGGAGTGCGACGTATGTTCCGATGAGGAGCGCGACCGCTCTATAATCTGTGTTGTTGAAGATTGCCGCGCCGCATATTCTATTGAACGCGTACGCGACTATAAAGGCATGTATCACGTGCTTCACGGTGTACTTTCCCCTCTCGACGGAATCGGTCCCGAGGATATCCGTGCCGCCGAGCTCTGCGAAAGAGTCGCCGAGGGCGGAGTCAAAGAGGTCATAATCGCCACCGACCCCGATGTTGAAGGCGAGGCAACCGCCCTTTACATTACGAAGCTGTTAAAGCCTCTCGGCGTAAAGGTCAGCCGACTTGCCTACGGCATGTCTGTCGGAGGCGATCTCGAATATACCGACGAGGGCACGCTTGCAAGAGCTATCAGCGGACGCCGCGAGATAGACTAATCTTAAAACTAACTCCGAGAAAGGGGTCTTTATGTCACCGATCACAGCAATGTTTTACGGTCTTGTTCAGGGCCTTACCGAATTTTTGCCCGTTTCAAGCTCGGGACATCTTTCGATTTTGCAGAACATCTTCCATATGGAAGGACTTGAGCAAAACTATTTTACATTTGATATTTTGCTGCATCTGGCAACACTTATAGCGGTATTTATAGTATATCACAAAACGATATTCCCGCTTGTACCTGCGATTTTTACAACGATTGGAAAAGTATTCAAGGGAAAATTCAAGCTAAGCGAATACAATGAAAACGAGAGATTCGTAATCATGGTTATCGTTGCGACAATTCCCCTCTTTTTCGCGGTTCCCTTCAACGATTATTTCGAAGCGCTCTATTCGCACACAAAAATAATAGGCTGTATTCTAATTTTCAATGCAGTTGTACTGTTTATATCCGACATGATGTCAAAAGGTCACAAAGATATAGACGAGGTGAAACCGAGAAATGCGATAGTTGTCGGCCTTTGCCAGATGTGTGCTCTGCTGCCCGGCCTTTCCCGCTCGGGCTCGACCATCACCGGCGGTCTGACTCAAGGATTCTCCCGCGAGTTCGCAGTCAAGTTTTCCTTTATTTTGTCTATTCCTGCGATATTGGGTGCGAATATCCTTAAAATACCCGAGCTTATCAGCAATCCCGTTCCGTCGAGCGATATTTTCGCCTACGCTCTGGGCATGGTTACCGCCGCACTTGCAGGCATTGCCGCAATGAAGCTGCTCATTCTCATTTCGAGAAAAGCAAATTTCAGATTTTTCTCTGTATACTGCGCAATAGTTGGACTTGTTGCGGTAATTTTCGGTTGATTTAGATATTAAAAAATCCCGACAGATTTGATTCTGTCGGGATTTTTGTTTATTTCAATTATTGCTCGTCTTCGAAGGCCATTACCATCTTTACGCGTTCTGAATGGCGGCCGCCCTCAAATTCGGCATTGATGAAATTGTCAACAAGGTCGAGTGCGAGACCGTATCCGACAACTCTTTCGCCGATACAGAGTATATTGGAATCGTTATGCATACGGGTGAGTCTTGCGGAAAATGTATCGGAGCAGCAAGCCGCACGGATACCCTTATGCTTGTTTGCTGCAAGCGACATTCCGATACCGGTACCGCATACGAGGATACCGAGATCGCTTTCACCCTTCTGAATATCTACGCAAACCGGATGGGCGTAATCGGGATAGTTTACCGAATCACCGGAATTTGTTCCGTGATCGATTACGGTGTGTCCCTTTTCTGTAAGATATTTTGCGATCGCATTTTTGAGCATATATCCGCCATGATCGGCGGCAACAGAAATTTTCATTATATTATACCTTCCTTATCTGGTTAATTACTTTGATTGGCATTGCGCTCCTCAAGGCTTTGCGCATTTACGGGGCGCAGATATATCGGAGAAAGCTTTTCGTCCGAAAAGTCTGCTCCTGTATTGCTTTCATACATGGTTTTGGCGGACAGTGCAACGCCGTATCCGCTCTGATAGCGCAGACGCTCAGGAGTATCTTTGATGCAATCGAGCTTTATAAGCTTTCGCGCCACGTCATACCCATCACCGACGAAGTAGACGGGGGCATCAAGGGCTAAAAGTTCTTTTTCCAGCTCTTCAGCCATGATACATCTGTCCTCACAAAGTCGCTGACCGTTTTTGAAAAGCGCATTATAGAGCTGGCCGCGGCGAGCATCCATCACGGGGCAGACTATGGCATCATGTGCAAGTAAATCGAGATTGTGAGACAGTGCTTCAAGTGTGGACACTCCGATGCATGGCTTATTCGATGCAAAGGCAAGTCCCTTGATAGTGGACACACCTATCCTCACGCCTGTAAACGATCCAGGTCCTGCCGAACATGCAAATATATCGATATCACCTATATCAAGCTTTGCTGTTTCAAGCATCGATTTGATCATAGGGAGCATGGTTTCGCTATGGGTGAGCGTCGTGCGTACTGTAAATTCGGTAACGAGCTTATCACCGTCGCATATTGCCCCGGCGGCGATAGTGGCCGTTGTATCTATTGCCAATATGTGCATTTTTTCACTTCTTTATAGCTATTGATATTTCTCTGTCGCAATCGCCGAGATGCGCGATATGCACTTCGACTCTTTCGTCGGGCAGCGCGTAGGGGATATTTTCGCACCATTCGGCGGCAATAACAGCTTTGCTATCGTCAAACAGCTCGTAAAATCCGACCGAATAGAGATCGTCATCGCTTGTGATGCGGTAGAGATCGAGATGGTAAAAGTTATTCTTGCCCTCATACATATTAATTATCGAGTATGTCGGGCTCGAAACATGGCAATCGGGCGCGAGCATTTTCGCCATGCCGCGAACAAATGCTGTTTTGCCCTGCCCAAGCTCGCCGTAAAGGGCGACGAAAATCGGCTTTGCGCAATCGATCTTATCCGAAACGATCGCCTCGGCCAGTGTCTGACCTACCCTTTCGGTATCGGCATCGCTATGAGAGATTATCTTTTCAAACATCGTAAAATCAGAACAGACCGACGATATTTCCGTCGTCGTCAATATCAATGTTGTTTGCGGCGGGTACTTTGGGCAGACCGGGCATGGTCATGATCGCGCCGGTGAGCACAACGAAGAATTTCGCGCCGGCAGAGAGCTTGATATCGCGTACGGTGAGTCGGTATCCGGTAGGACGGCCGAGCTTTGTCGGATCGTCGGACAGCGAATACTGCGTCTTTGCCATACATACGGGATATGTGGCGTATTCGGGATTTATTTTGAGTATCGCACGAAGCGCGCTTTCGGCGCCTGCTTCGTATACGACACCGTCGGCACCGTATATCTCGCGCGCGATAGTTACGATCTTTGCCTTGATGGAGAGTTCATCGGGATAAAGTGTTTTAAACTCGCTTTCCTTTTCGCAGGCTGCAACTACCTTTTCTGCAAGAGCAAGACCGCCTTCTCCACCCTTGGCAAACACCTCGGAAAGAGCCAGCTCCGCTCCGTTTTCAGCACATACATTCTGTACGCACTCGATTTCGGCATCGGTGTCGGTATGGAAGCGATTGATAGCGACTACTACGGGTACTCCGTACTTGCGGAGATTTTCAATGTGTGCAACGAGGTTGACAGATCCCTTCTTCAGTGCTTTTACGTTTTCCTCTGCAAGATTTTCCTTCTTCACGCCGCCATTGTATTTGAGCGCGCGGATAGTTGCAACAAGTACTACTGCAGAAGGCTTGAGTCCTGCGGCGCGGCACTTGATATCGAGGAACTTTTCGGCTCCGAGGTCAGCGCCGAATCCAGCCTCGGTAATAGCGTAATCGGCAAGCTTTAAAGCGAGCTTGGTTGCGCGTACCGAGTTACAGCCGTGCGCGATATTGGCGAAGGGTCCGCCGTGAATGATGGCGGGTGTATTTTCGGTTGTCTGAACGAGGTTGGGCTTAAGCGCATCGCGCAAAAGAACGGTCATAGCGCCGTTTGCCTTGATATCGCGCGCAAATACGGGCTTATTATCGTAGGTATAGGCGATGAGTATATTGCCGAGACGCTCGCGGAGATCCTCGAGATTTTCCGAAAGGCAGAGGATAGCCATGACCTCAGATGCAACGGTGATGCTGAAATGATCCTGACGCGGGATACCGTCGGCTTTTGTGCCGAGTCCTACCATAACATTGCGCAGTGCGCGGTCATTAGTGTCGGTAACACGGTTGAACATTATACGGCGCTGGTCAATTCCGAGCTCATTGCCCTGCTGAATGTGATTGTCGATCATTGCGCAAAGCAGATTGTTTGCGGCAGTAATGGCGTGGAAGTCGCCGGTGAAATGGAGATTGATGTCCTCCATCGGAAGAACCTGTGAATATCCGCCGCCGGCGGCACCGCCCTTAACACCGAATACCGGTCCGAGTGAGGGCTCGCGAAGTGCGATGATTGCGTTTTTGCCCATCTTGGACATCGCCATACCGAGACCGATGGTAGTTGTGGTCTTTCCCTCACCAGCGGGAGTGGGATTTATAGCGGTTACAAGGATAAGCTTACCGTCTTTCTTCGATGCATTTCTTGCAATAAATGCATCGGATATTTTAGCTTTGTACTTGCCGTAAAGCTCAAGCTCGTCATCGGTAATATCAAGCTTTGAAGCGATCTCTGCGATAGGAAGAAGCTTTGTTTCCTGGGCAATCTGGATATCTGTCTTCATATTCTTTCATCCTTATATAAATTGTTATTGGAATCCGTGTAAAATGTACGAAAAAACATCCGTTTTTCTGCGTACGATACTATCTTACCATATATTTAATAAAAGTTCAAGAACTTTTGAAAAAAACCTTGACAAAAGGTGATATTTGTGCTAAAATATCTCTACCTCGAAAAGGAGGTTTTTTTGTGTTGCAATCACAAGGCCTTTTTGAGGGAGATAATCAGCTTTCCCTGCCGAATCAAATGCGCTTGATTTCGAAAAGGACAGCCTTATATTTTATCGGAGACACGGTAAATTCCATTGTGAACGTGCTCTCCCGGAAAGGATGGATTTGACAAATGAGAGTCAGAATTACCCTCGCTTGCAGTGAGTGCAAGCAGCGCAACTACGACACCATGAAGAACAAGAAGAACGACCCCGACAGACTCGAGCTGAACAAGTACTGCCGTTTCTGCAAGAAGCAGACTCTGCACAAGGAAACCAAGTAAGGAGAAATATTAATGTCGGAAAACGAAAAGAAAGTTGCTGAAGTTTCTACCGCAAAGGCAGAAACCAAAAAGCAAAAGAAAAACCGTGTAACCTTTAGAGAGCGCATTGCTAAGGGTTGGCGCGACTACAAGAGCGAAATGAAGAAGATCGTTTGGTTCAACCGCGAGCAGACCTTCAAGAGCTCCGTTATCGTTATTGTCAGCATTCTTATTTGTGCGATTTGCGTTGGCGCATTAGACATCGCATTCTCGCGCCTCCTTGAATTGCTCGCATCCCTTGTATAAGTTGGTAAGTAAAGATGAGCGATTTTAGCGACATCACCACAGAAGCCAGATGGTATGTGGCGCATACCTACTCCGGTTATGAGAACAAGGTTAAAGCAAACCTTGAGAAAATCATTGAAAACCGTCAGCTTCATCACATGATCATGGATATCCGCATTCCCGTCGAGATCACAACCGAACCCGATGGCAAGGACGAAAACGGAAATCCTAAGGAAAAAGAAGTTGAAAACAAGATTTTCCCGAGCTACGTTCTGGTCAAAATGATTATGACCGACGAAACATGGCACGTTGTAAGAAACATTCGCGGCGTGACCGGATTTGTCGGCCCCGGATCGAAGCCCACTCCCCTGACCGACGAAGAGGTTGCCGGCATCGGCATCGAGCGTCATGAGATCACCATCGAATACAAGGTTGGCGACAGTGTCAAGATCACCGCAGGTCCTCTTGAAGGATTTATCGGTACAGTACTCGAAATATCCCCTGACAACCGCAAGATCAAGGTCCTCGCTTCCATGTTCGGACGCGAAACTCCCGTTGAGCTCGGTTCGCAGGATGTTTCGGCGCTTGTTATCTGAGTTAATAAAAAATTCAGACAAGTTTCTTTTATCCAAGGCCGTTTTGTAAACGGCAATTACAGTGGGAGAGGCATATGCCGCCTCGAGCCGCGGTAAATTTAATAAAAAACATATCAGACCGCGGATTCGCCATATTTTGGCGTACTACCACATACGGAAGGAATTATTAAAATGGCAAAGAAAATTTCAGGTTATATCAAGCTTCAGCTTGATGCAGGTAAGGCTACCGCACAGCCCCCTGTAGGTCCCGCTCTCGGTTCCTATGGTGTTAACATTCAGAACTTTATCAAAGAGTTCAACGAAAAGACCAAAAATCAGATGGGTTACATCATCCCTGTTGTAATCACTGTTTACGCTGACCGTTCTTTCTCTTTCATCACCAAGACTCCTCCTGCTCCCGTTCTTATCAAGAAGGCTACAGGTATTGAGTCCGGTTCCGGCCGTCCTCAGGCTAACAAGGTTGCTCACCTTACCAAAGAACAGGTTAAGCAGATTGCTGAAACCAAAATGCCCGACCTCAACGCAGCTTCTCTTGAGGCAGCAATGAGCATGATCGCAGGTACTGCTCGCTCCATGGGCGTTACCGTAGAAGAGTAAGGAGGGTTTCAGAAATGGCATTCAAAGGTAAAAAGTATCAGGAAAGCGTAAAAGTTTTCGATAAGAATAAGGCATACGATCCCGCAGAGGCTATTGACCTCGTTTGCAAGACTTCCAAGGCAAAGTTCGACGAAACCGTTGAGCTTCACGTTCGTCTCGGTGTTGACTCCCGTCACGCTGACCAGCAGGTTCGTGGTGCTGTTGTACTTCCCAACGGTACCGGTAAGACCGTTCGCGTTCTCGTAATCACCAAGGGTGACAAGGTTGCTGAAGCTAAGGCTGCAGGCGCTGATTATGTTGGTGCAGAAGAATACATCGAAAAGATCCAGAAAGAAAACTGGTTCGAGTTCGACGTAATCATCGCTTCTCCCGACATGATGGGTATGATCGGTCGTCTCGGTAAGGTCCTCGGTCCTAAGGGCTTGATGCCTACTCCTAAGGCCGGCACCGTTACCCCCGACGTTGCACGCGCAGTTACCGAAGTTAAGGCAGGTAAGATCGAATACCGTCTTGACAAGACCAACATCATCCACTGCCCCATCGGTAAGGCATCCTTCGGTACTGAAAAGCTCGCTGAGAACTTCGAAGCTCTCATGGGCGCTATTATCAAGGCTAAGCCCGCTGCTGCTAAGGGTCAGTACATCAAGAGCTGTGTTATGGCTTCCACTATGGGCCCCGGCATCAAGGTTAACGCTGCTAAGCTCGGCTAATTAAATCGATTTATAAAAAAGCACTCTCGATCGAGAGTGCTTTTTTGAAATATTTGAGATATGAAAAAAGAACTGAAATATTATCATTCTATAATTGTATTTGCTGTAACAATGGTCGCGATGATTTTCATCGCGACGCCGCTGCAGTATTATCTCGGTATGACCGGTCTTGCTTTGACCGAAATAATGTTCGGCATTATTGCATTTTTGGCTGTCGTCATCCTGCGTGCGGATTTTAAAGGGGTATTCCCTTTTAAAGCTCCGCCTCCGTCGATGTTTTTCGCATCGCTGACCTTTTATGCCGGCGTTTATATATTAAACCTCGCACTCAGCAGTGTGATATCGGAGCTGTTCCCTGCATCGAACGAATTTTCCGAATCGATTACCGCCTTTGCAACGAGCCTCTCACCCGCAATGGCAGTCATTATCATTGCTGTTATGCCCGCGATATTTGAAGAACTGCTTCACCGCGGAGTGATATTGGCAGGATT
>JAFXHW010000065.1 GCA_017533545.1 Clostridia bacterium | reverse complement strand
GCCTTTGCGGCAAGGACGGCGCACTCGTCGTCATCGGTATCGGCGGTTCCTACCTCGGTGCACGAGCAGCCATCGAATTTGTAAAATCGCAAAATTACAACCTTATCAAAAAGGATACTCCCGACGTATTCTTCGTCGGTAATACACTTTCTGCCGAGGCTCTTGACGAGATCTACGATCTCGTGAAAGACCGCAGTGTCTGCCTCAATGTAATTTCCAAATCGGGCAACACTACCGAGCCTGCTCTCGCATTCCGTATCTTCCGTAAGCTCATCGTTGAAAAATATGGCAAGGAAGGCGCTCGCGACCGTATCTTCGTTACCACTGACAAGAACGGCAAGAGCAGTAAGCTCAAAGCATTTGCCGATGCCGAGGGCTACGAAACCTTTATCGTTCCCGACAATATCGGCGGACGCTATTCCGTTCTTACCCCCGTTGGCCTTCTTCCCATCGCGGTTGCAGGCATTGACATTCAGGCTATGATGGACGGCGCATACGCCGCCATGAATGCATATACCGATACAGACATCGAAAAGAACGACTGCTATAAGTACGCGGCTATCCGCAACGTGCTTTATGAAAAGGAAAAGTCGACCGAGATCTTTGTCGCTTACGATCCCGCACTTGCACTTACCGCCGAATGGTGGAAGCAGCTTTACGGCGAAAGCGAAGGCAAAGATCACAAGGGTATCTACCCCTCCTCGGTTATCAACACTACCGACCTTCATTCGCTTGGTCAGTATATCCAGCAGGGCCGCAGATTCATTTTCGAAACCGTAATCGACGTTGTTAAGTCTTCGTCGAAGCGCATGATCGAAAACGATCCCGATGACCTCGACGGACTCAACTTCCTTTCGGGCAAGTCGCTTGACGAGATTAACAAGACCGCTTTCCGAGCAACAGTACTCGCTCATAACGACGGCGATGTACCCAATCTTGTTATCGAGATCGATGACAGAAGCGCATACAGCTTCGGTTATATGGTATATTTCTTTGAGCTCGCTTGTGCAATCTCTGGCTACATCCTCGGAGTTAATCCCTTCGATCAGCCCGGAGTTGAAGCATACAAGGATAATATGTACGCTCTTCTTGGCAAGCCCGGTATTAGCAAGACAGGCGTAGATTTCAAGGAAATGAAAGTTATTCTTGAAGAGAGAATGAAATAATTTTGTAAGCAAAAATCTTTAGATAAACTAAACTATTTTTTAGGAGGACACGAGAATGGTCAAATTAATCGTTGGAGTTAAAGGAACCGGTAAAACAAAGCAGCTTATCGCTATGGTAAACGATGCTATCAATGCTACCAAGGGTTCTGTTGTCTGCATTGAAAAGGGCAACAAGCTTATTCATGAGGTTAAGTACCAGGCCCGCCTTATCGATACAGATGAATACCTTATTTTCGACGCTCACGCCCTCTACGGCTTTGTTTCGGGTATTGCTGCATCCAATCACGACGTTACCGATATCTTTATAGACTCTGCGCTCAAGATCTGCGAAAACAATGTTGCTGAGTTCGAAGTATTTGTTGATAATCTCAACAAGTTCACCGCAAATCACAATATCAACATTGTTATGACTTCTTCTATTCCTTTCGAGGAAGTTACCCCCGCTCTTGATGCATACGTTGTAAATAAGTAAAGCAAAAAGAGAAGAGCCGCATTATGCGGCTCTTTTATTTTGTTCTGTAAACGATACTGTTCTTTTCCTTTCCAACTCTCTCGACCGCACCTACAAAAGTTAATACATTAAGAGCTGTCTGCGCAAGCGAACGGCTCTTTTTTGTGATTCTTGCAAAGTCGGAAGAGGTAAAATCACCGTTAAGACCGTCGGGGATTATCTTTTTGTAATCGCCCAGAGAGTCTATAGCGATTTCGTCGCCAAAACCGATAGGGATACGCTCCATGCGCGTCGAGCCAAATCTGCCTGATCGTTTGGGATCGTCGATCGAGCGGGCGCAGATGCGATATTCCTCAATGTCAACAGGCAGTATGCGAAGGTGAAAGTTTGGGTGTGTCAAATACTGCTTGATTCTGTATAGCTCGCGGTAAACGTCGTAAACACCGCCCTTTAAAGGCGATTTACGCTTCTCACTCATCTCTCCGGTGTGCGGGTCGATCCAGATAAGCCACTTGTTTCTGACCGCAGGATAAATTACGGTCACTTTTTCGTGTTCAAGAAAGGCAGAAAGCTTCTTGCGCATAGCATTGAACGATCGGGTCTGTATCTCAATGATACCGCTGTCGTTTTTAATGTCGGCAACAAAGCCCATAAATCGGATTTCTTGCTTTTCTTTGTCGCTTTCATAGTGATTTTTAAGAGTTGCGTGGAGAGTCCGCTCCATAAGAGTGCCGATTATAGGGCTTTCTTCCTTAATTGTAGTATCGTTTTTCATAAACTTCCGTTATTTTAAAAAATTAATTCAGCAGGAAGGGGGATAAAACTCGCTTACAGGGAAGCACATTTTTCTGAATAGTGCGCAGGGGTCGTTTTCCTCGGGCGAGCAGCATTCCTTGTCGGGTACACTGTATTCGGTGGCGCTGATAATGTACTGACCGGGACGCTCCATGCGGAGTACAGAGAAAAATCCGAGTGTAACAGCGAGATGACGAGAGCAGTTGGAGTCTGTAAGGGGCTCGGAGCAGCAGTGGCATACTCTTTCGGGCAGATCGCAGCATGCACAGCAGCACTTGCATTTCATGGGCTCGATTACCTTGCAGCCGAGCACAACGGGATCTGCAACTTCGCATACGGCAATAGGAAGATTGCTCGATGCCTTGATATCGCAGGGACAGGAGCAGAAATCTCCGCCGTCCTGCTCGGATCGGAAAATCTTTACACAGCCTTCAGAGCCAAAAAGAACGACTCTCTTTTCTGTAACTGCAATGCCCTCAAATTCTATGGGTTTGCCGGGGCAGATGCATCCCTCAAATACCAGCTTTGTGTAAAAACGAACGTCAACGCTGTAAAAACCACGATTGAACTGTACCGGCTCAACAGATAGCTGAGTCCATACAATGCACGCCGATTTTACGCGGATGTTGTTGGTTTTTTCTATAACGTCCTGGCCGCAGCCGGTCAAAAATACGCGAACGTTTTCATAGCAATCCTTGTCGCGGCAGCTGTCGAGTATGCGGTTAACGTCTATTCCACAACCGTTTTTTATAAGGCTGTCTCGCGATGAACGGCAGTTGGTGCCGACATCGCTGTGACGGCTATCATCACAAGAACAACCGAAATTGTTTCTGTCTGACATAAATCAAAAATCCTCCGTTTTTATATTAAAGCCGTAATTGGCTTTCTGTATATAATATGCGGAGGATTTTCCATGGGTGAAATATTCGTTATTAACTTTTACTTGGTCGCTTTTTTAAGGGCCTGATCGATATCGGCAATGATGTCCGATGCATCTTCGATACCGACAGACAGACGGATAAGGTCGGGGGAAACGCCGCAGGCGATGAGCTGATCGTCCGACATCTGGCGGTGAGTGGTCGATGCGGGATGCAGAACGCAGGTGCGCGCATCTGCAACGTGGGTAACAACAGCCGCAAGTCGGAGCGAATCCATAAATACAGTGGCTGCCTCGCGTCCGCCCTTTACACCGAATGATATAACACCGCAGCTGCCGTTGGGCATGTATTTTTTAGCGATACCATAGTATTTATCGCCTTCAAGAGAAGGGAAGGATACCCACGATACGCGGGAATCGGCCTTTAGATATTTTGCAATTTCAAGCGCATTGTCACAATGCTTTTTCATGCGAAGAGGAAGGGTTTCAAGGCCGAGGTTGATCAAAAAAGAGTTCATAGGTGCCTGAATCGAACCGAGATCACGCATGAGCTGTGCGGTTGCCTTGGTTATGTAAGCTGCCTTGCCAAAGGTCTGGGCGTAGGCGATACCGTGATACGATTCGTCGGGCTCAGTAAGGCAGGGATATTTGTCGTCCTGCTCGAGCCAATCAAAATTACCGCTGTCGATGATTGCTCCTCCTACCGTCGATGCATGACCATCGATGTACTTGGTTGTTGAATGTGTAACGATATCCGCACCGAAATCAAAAGGATGGCAGTTGACGGGGGTGGGGAAGGTGTTGTCTACGATAAGCGGTACTCCGTGAGCGTGAGCTGCTGCGGAGAACTTCTCAATATCAAGTACAATAAGGGAGGGGTTTGAAAGTGTTTCTGCAAAAACTGCCTTTGTGTTCGGCTTGAATGCGGCGTTCAGCTCCTCTTCGTTGCAGTCAGGGTGAACAAATGTAGTTTCGATACCCATGCGCTTCATTGTTACAGAAATGAGGTTGAATGTTCCGCCGTAGATGGCTGTGGAAGCGACAATATGCTCGCCTGCCGAAACGATGTTAAAAAGTGCAAAGAAGTTGGCAGCCTGACCGGAAGACGTCAGTATTGCGGCATATCCGTTCTCCATGTCGCAAAGTCGTGCGGCGGCGCAGTCGTTGGTGGGATTGGCAAGGCGTGTGTAGAAATAACCGCTGGCCTTGAGGTCGAAAAGGTCGCCCATCTCGACACTTGAATCGTATTTGAATGTAGTTGACTGATATATTGGCAGAATGCGGGGCTCACCGTTTTTGGGAGTGTAACCGGACTGTACTGCCTTTGTTGAAAGCTTGTAATCGGACATTGGATAAACCTTTCTTAAATAATACCCATGTGCCCTGTTTGAGCACATGGGATTATTAGCAGTGTGTTATGCTTTGTAGCTGTCTTTGAGCGAAACGATGCGGTTGAAGGTGTTCGGGTACTTGGAATCGGGAGTGAAATATCCGGTTCGTACGAACTGGAATCTCTCGCCTGCCTTTGCATCTGCAAGTGAGGGCTCAATCTTGCATCCCTCAAGCTTTGTGCGTGAATTGGGGTTGAGGTAGTCGAACATATTCTCTTCTGAAAGCTCGTTTACGTTTTCAACGTTGAAGAGGCTGTCAAAGAGAATAATGTCGGCATCCTTTGCATACTTGGCGGAAAGCCAGTGGATAGTACCCTTGATCTTGCGGCCGTCGGAGGGATTGCCGTTGCCTGTTTCGAGGTCTGCTGTGCAGCGGAGCTCGGCAATGCTGCCGTCCTCGTTCTTTACGATCTCGTCGAGCTTGACGATATATCCGCCCATAAGTCGAACCTCGCCGTCGGGCTTAAGACGGTGGAACTTCGGAGGGGGAACTTCGGCAAAGTCGTCGGCATCGATGTAAATTTCGCGGGTGAAATATACTTCGCGAGTGCCTGCATCGGGATTGCTCGGATTGTTGGGGAGATTGAAGATCTCTTCTTTATCCTCGGGGTAGTTGGTGATAACTACCTTGATAGGCTTCATGATAGCAATTCTGCGGTCTGCCGACTCGTTGAGCTCTTCGCGGATGCAGTGCTCGAGCAGACGGATGTCGATAAGGCTGTTTACCTTTGCAATACCCGAGCGGCGTACGAACTCGAAAATGGAGGAGGGAGTGTATCCGCGGCGGCGGAGCGCGCAGAGAGTGGGCATACGGGGATCATCCCAGCCGTCAACATAGTTGTCATATACAAGCTTGCGCAGATAACGCTTGGACATAACGGTGTTTGTTACGTTCATTCTTGCAAACTCGATCTGACGGGGTTCGGGCTTAAACAATCCGAGGCTCTTTACAACCCAGTTGTAAAGAGGACGGTTGTTTTCAAATTCCAGCGAGCAGAGCGAGTAGGTAATACCCTCGGTCGCGTCCTGAATGGGGTGTGCGTAGTCATAGAGAGGGTAGATGCACCATTTTGTGCCCTGACG
>JAFXHW010000064.1 GCA_017533545.1 Clostridia bacterium | reverse complement strand
CAAGGCATATCTGTACCATCACCGTGACCAAAAAGCAACTCGGATATCGAGCATCCTTTTTTTGCTGTCAGTATCCGCCCGTCGATATTTACAGTAATATCCATATCTTTATCCAAAAAATACCGCGCCAAAGTATGTGACGGTATCCTGTCCGTTTGTGTATTTCATTCCCGCCGCCTCAGCAAGACGAGAAACGTTTACCCCGTAAGCTTCAAGAGAAGCAAACGCAAGCTCAGGATGACGGCAAGGTTCTGCACACACTTCACAGATGTTGCATCCGCCTGCTCCGAGATGAAGTGTGTTGGTTTCATTTATTAATTCATCTGCTGTTTTGCGCATTTTTAAGGCAAGCTTCCCGTGTAGCCTCTGCGCTTCCATCATTCCCTCGAAATCATAGCTGTCCTCGATCACGCCAACCGTTTGATAAACAAGAGCCCACTTAAACGTGCGCAACTTTTCGATCAACTCGTCGATCTCTCCGACAAAAGGAGGACACATCTTGTTTCTGCCGTAATTTCCGCAGTAATTCATCTTGCAAAGTTCGCGAAAATATGAATCGGTCTCAATAGATGAAACGGGAATGACTGCTGCCTTGAATGCGCCCGATTCGATAGTTTTTTCAATAAGTTTAGAAAAATCAACGTCCATAAAATTCCTCAACCGCATCGAAAAATGCATTAATGTTTTCCCAAGGCGATAACGACGGAATGTCGCAACCCGAGGAAATAACAAAATTTGGATGGTCCGAGCATTTCTCTAATACCGAGATAGTTGCTTTTCGAACTGATTCGGGACTACCCATGCGTATCTCTCCGGCAGGATCAACGTTGCCCATAACGATAACGTCCGAAGGGAGCTTCTCGAGGATAGCTTTCATATCAATGGAATTGCCAAAATGATATGCCGCCGCTCCCGTCGATAGGATTGAATCAACCATTTTGGGAGTGTTGTCACCGCAGTTGTGATAAATAACAATAAAATCATCCGTCTGAACAGCATCAACGATCTTTTTGACGTAAGGCGACGAGAACTCCTCCTCGAGCATTGGTGAAAGAAGCCCCGCAACAGGCTCAGCCATCATAATTCCGTTTGCCCCGGCATCGCGATACGCCTTCGCATATTCAATAAGAAACGCCGTGCATTTTTCGAGAACGATGTGAACCATGTCAGGGTCGTCATAGCAGTCTATCATGATATCCGTAACGTCAAGAAGACGCGCCGCAAGCGAAAACGGACCGATCATCCCCGCGAAAACGGGACGGTCATTAATAAGCGCCGCCGCTTTGCGAATAGACTCAACGTAAAGCCCGCTTCGAGCAGCTCCAACAGCAGGAACTGTGATCGCGTTCGCCTCATCCTCATCGTTAATAAGCCTACCAACAACAGTCGGAACTTCATCGTCCGAAAAACGAATAGTTGCCCCAAAGCATTCAGCTTCGACCGAAAGGTCCATAAGGCTCACCGCTGCGCCCGCATCAACGAAATCTGCAATTTTTTTCATACCTGCCGCTTGAGAGTCGCTGTCGGAAATCAATTCGCGAACGGTTATCCCAAGAAGCGAAACAGACGGAAACGATAAAATAGGAATAGCCTTTTTCTTGTCTGCCGAACGAATATCGTCCAGCCAATTGCGCATGTTCATTATGTATTATACCTCGCGGCACAATTCAACCGCAACGTCAGCCGCGCTCGCCGCATCAGGCGCATAAGCATCTGCACCGATCTTCTTGCAAAATTCCTCGGAAACGGGCGCACCGCCAATAAGAATCTTCACCTTGTCGCGTATTCCCATT
>JAFXHW010000063.1 GCA_017533545.1 Clostridia bacterium | reverse complement strand
ATCGAAAAGAAGGGCACCGCCGAGGCGATCAACCTGAGTTTCGTTGTGAAGATCAAAGAGATTCAGAAGTGTAAGAAATAAGATATATGAAAAAAGTATATCTTGATCTGCCGCCTGATTATGAGTATTCAACGCTGAAAAAATGGGGACTGGAGCACACTCGAAGCAAGGCACTTGAGTCGCCCGACGGCAAATATCTCTGCGCGATAACCTCGATAAGTACGGTGTGGAACGGTGTAGACAACGGATATTTTACACTATTTGAAAACAAGCCGACACGAAAACTGATCTTTGAGCACACGATCGACTCGATCTTTTACGAATCCGAATACCCAACTTTTACTCACGACGGAAAGCTCCTGCTTCACACTCTGCTGACGCACCGCTTTTCGGGAATGCTGATAAGATCCTTTTTCGTGATCGATCCCGAGAACCGAACCTTTGCGCTCATTCCTTTGCGCGACGGCGGGGATAGCGGCTATCATTGCGACAGACTCGAGCATATCGGTGACGGAAAATACCTTTCCCTGCCTGGTGAGGTGAAATTTGATATCGACAAGCTGACCTATTACCCGCTTGAAAAGCTCAACGATCTCACCGATGTAGACATCCCTCGTTTCCGATTTGGAGCAGTCGAGCCGATCCCGAATTTTCCGAAGAGAAAACCGATCATTATCCCCTATCTCTTCCGTCAGTATCAACTGCATAAGTCGCTCACAGTAACCGACGTTCTCAAGCAATGCTATCAGGCTGCTTACGGCGCAGAGCATCTGCTGACCGACAAAGAGGCGGCAAGACGTTATCTTGAGCGCGAGTTCGAAGCCACTCCCGCCGAGGATGTTTTGATCTGTGAGCATATTTCGGATGACTTTTGCCGTGTTAACATCGCCGCTTGGAAACATCGCGGACTGCCCGCGAACGATCTTTTCGAGCTTTTTGCGGCATCGGCGTATCCGAGAAAGAATGGGCGAGAGCTTCTTGAAGGCTTTTTGCACGAGGCGGAGGGTTTAACAGATCATCGCGATATGACGATGAAAAGAACTCACGGCACGAAGGCTCCGTCTTTTGACCGGATCAATACCTTTTCCAAAAATGCGCGAGAGATCATCGAAGAATATCGCCGCGCGGGAATGCCGGCAATTCACCACAGCGACGCCTACCGCGAGGCTGAACATCCCGCATATAGAGTTGTTGAATCCAAGCTTTTGCGGGAGTATTTTGAGAAGAAACATTGACTGCAAAGGCAAGATTTTGAATAATTAATTTTCAATTATCTCTTGAAATTTGTACATAATTATGATATAATAATGTACAGAGAGGAGGCGATACTATGCCGCAGATCAAACCGATCACAGATTTACGAAACACAACCGAAATATCGGAGCTTTGTCACGCAAAGAAAGAGCCGATATTCATAACCAAAAACGGCTATGGCGACCTCGTTGTTATGAGCATTGAAGCCTACGAAGAGTTAATTGAAACTATCAAAACCGATTCGGCTATACACGAAGCTGAAAAAGAATTTGAGCGCGACGGAGTCCTTCTTGATGCAAAAGAATCGCTGAGTGCATTGCGGAGAAAATATATTGGATAATTATTCTGTCAAATTATATGCACGCGCAAACCGCGATCTTGAAGAAATATTCAAATATATCGCAAACAATATCTCCGAACCTCTTGCAGCAGAAAAAATGATTGACGCTTTGGAAAACGCCATCGCCAATTTAGAGTATTTTCCCGAACGCGGTGCGGTAAGACAAAACGGTATCTATGCAAACAAAAACTACCGTCAATTATTCGTGAAAAACTATGTCATAATTTACAAGGTATTGAAAGAACACAAAGATGTTCATATCGTTACTGTACGGTATGCCCCAAGTAATTTTTAAGGAAAGCACCGATTTTCGGTGCTTTTTTCAGTTTTTCTATTGACTATCCGTTCCTTTTGTGATATACTATGCATAACGTAGTATTATACAAAAGGAGGTATCAGATGGATATTCAAATGAAGCGCGGACTGCTTGACGTTTGCGTGCTTGCGGCGATCAAGGAAGAGGATTCCTACGGTTATCAGATCATCAAGGACGTAAGGCCCTTCATTGAGATCTCCGAGTCGACCCTCTACCCCATCCTGCGCAGACTCGAAGCAGCGGAATTGCTCACCGTCCGCACCGCCGAGCATAACGGCAGACTGCGAAAATACTATCACATCACGCAGGCAGGCCTCGGGCGCATCGAGGATTTCAAAAACGAGTGGAAAGAGATCATGTCAATATACAAATTTGTGACGAAGGGGGACGCTGACAATGAATAAGGAGCAATTTTTGATCGAGCTTGCCGCCGCGCTTGCGGGACTGCCCGAGGAAGATATCGAAAAAAGCCTTGAATACTATTCCGAAATGATCGACGACCGCACCGAGGACGGTCTTTCCGAGGAAGAAGCCGTTGCGGCGCTCGGAACGATCGCGGAGATCCGCGCGCAGATCATCAAGGACACACCGCTTCCGAAAATAATAAAAGAAAAGGTCAAGCCGAAACGATCCTTCCGCGGATGGGAGATCGCCGTGATCATCATCGGTTTTCCGCTTTGGTTT
>JAFXHW010000062.1 GCA_017533545.1 Clostridia bacterium | reverse complement strand
TGGTGTGAAAAAATCGATGCGGTGAGCTGTCTTGTGGTCGTTTTGCCAACACTTCCCGTCAGCGCGATAACGGTGGGATCGATGCGGTCACGCTTTGCCTTTGCCGCGCGTCCGAGCGCTATGATGCAGTTGTCAACGATTATCTGAGGAAGATCAATATCAAGCTCATGTTCGCACATGAGGCAGACCGAACCGTTCTCGGCGGCTGATGAAGCATAGTCGTGGCCGTCAAATCGCTCGCCCTTGATGCAGACGAAGATGGAACTGCCGCATTTTTCACGCGAATCGGTTATAATCGAATCGAAATATTTATTGTCGCTCGCACGTGTGATTCGTCCGCCGCAGTCGGCGGCAAAAGACTCAAGCGAAACGCTCTCGCTCAATGGGTAGATCATTTTTTATGATAACCTTTCGATTTTCTTTATGTTATACTGCTATGCCTTCGCTACTATCTCGGCCTCATTAAAACAAATATCTTTTGATGCGGATCGGTATACAATCAATTGTGGAAATTATGCCTTGGCTACAATTTCTGCTTCGTTAAAACAAATATCTTTTGATGCGGATCGGTATACCATCAATTGTGGGTCTTATGCCTTGGCTACAATTTCAGCTTCATTAAAAGGATGGATGCCGTCGGCGGTGCTCTCGTATTTTTCTTGACCCTTTCCCGCAAGGATTATAACGTCGCCCGATTGAGCCGATCTCACCGCCCATTCGATTGCATCGCGGCGGTTTTCGATGACCTTGTGAGGCATCTCGCGGTCGATTCCGCGCAAGATCTGCGCTATGATGTCGCCCGGCTTTTCGCTTCGGCTGTTGTCCGACGTCACTATAACAAAATCGGCAAGGCGGGAGGCGATCGATCCCATCACGCTCCGCTTCGTTCGGTCGCGGTCTCCTCCGCACCCGAAAAGTACGGTGAGGCGCTGGGATGGATTCATTATCTTTCGCACCGAGCGGAGCAGATTTTCCAAGGCATCGGGTGTGTGCGCGAAATCGATAAATACGGCGATGTCGTCACGCCGCGAATAGACGCGCTCCATTCTGCCGGGCACTCCGCGCATGGTACGAAGTCCGTCGCGCACTGCTTTCGGAGGAATGCCGAGAGATATCGCGCACGATGCCGCACCCAGCGAGTTCGATATGTTGAAATCGCCTGTCATGGGTGAGCTTACACGAAAAAGCAGATCGCGGGAGAGCAGGCTGTATTCGATGCCGTTTACCCCGCGGTTGATGGCGTTGACGGTGGTGAAATCGAGATATTCTCCGTCGTCGCGCCGCCCGAAATACATTTTGTCGCAGAGCGCGCTTTGATACATTCGTATACCGTAGTCGTCATCGTGATTGAACAGCCCCAATCTGCATCGCTCAAACAGCTTTGATTTCGATTGGTAGTAGTTTTCCATTGTCGAATGGAAATCGAGATGCTCTGGGGTCAGATTCGTGAAAATCCCCGCCTCAAATATGATGGGCGCGAGCTTGTCGAGCGCAAGGGCATGCGATGATGCCTCCATCATAACATATTGTACCCCCGAAGCGTGCAGTTCACGCAATCTCGGATAAAGTTGCTCGGGATCGGGAGTGGTGAGAATTGACGTGGTCGTACCGATTATGGCAGTGTTTATCGATGCGGCGGCAAAGATGGCACGGAGCATATATGTGGTCGTGGTCTTGCCGTTTGTGCCCGTCACGGCGATAAGCCTCAATTTCGATGCAGGCGAGTCGTTGAAATTGGAATACATGAAGGCAGATGCGCGTCGGGTGTTTGATACGATTATCAAAGGTACGGCCAACGACGAGCAGAGCTCGGTGATCTCTCCCCTTTCAAAGCCGTCCTCGGCGACAATGAGCGATGCGCCCGAGCGGATCGCCGAGGGAATAAAATCGTGTCCGTTTTGCTTTGTGCCCCGAATGGCGATAAAGGCATCGCCCCGCTTTAAAAGGCGGCTGTCTGTGCTGATTCCTGAAATTTCGAGAGTGGGCTCGGCTGTGCAGTATCTGACATCTAAAGAGTTTATAATATCATAAAGGATCAAAGAAAAATCACGCTCCGTTACTGTGTAAAAATCAAATAGGTAAACGTCTGTGATTTTTCTTTGCCTTTGTTTTACGCGTCTGTATCTCCGATGTGTCGCATTACAACAGTTACAACAGAACCGTAATCGACCTGAGTTCCTGCTGCAGGGCTCTGCGATACAACGACTGCGCCCTGACCTGCATCGAGGTTTGTAGCACCCTCGAGAACGATGTTCAGACCCTGACCGATAATGGCCTGCTTTGCTCTTTCGGCGGTACGTCCCATAACATCGGGAACGGTCGCCTTCTCGTCGGGACGCGCGTCGCCGCTGTAAATATATACCTTACCGGTCGCTTTGTTTATCGATGCGCCGCCTGCGGGGATCTGGTAGGTGACCTCCTCGCCGGTGCCGTAAACGGTGAACTTGATTCCGCGGTTGGTAAGGTCGGTTGCAACCTCGGTTACGGTGAGTCCGACGTAGTTGCGGAGTGTGGTCGAAAGGTTGGCCTCCTCCTCGGGAGTGAGGTTGCGCTCAACGCCGATGTAGGGGAGCGCCTCGCTCATGAAGCTTGCAACGTAGGGGGCGGCAACGTATGCGCCGAATATGTTTTCGCACTGCGGTTTGTCAACAACGATGAGCACTGCGATCTGCGGATCGTCGGCGGGGGCGTAACCGATGCACGAACCGACGCGGTAGATCGATTCGCCTTCCTCGTTGAGCTCATCTCGTACCTCCGAAGTACCCGTCTTTGCGGCGATCTTGTATCCCGCAACGTAGGCGTTCTTTGCGCCACCGTCGGTGGAAACGCCCTGCTCGAGTATTTCGGTGATCTGATTGCATATCTCGGTGCTGATTACCTGACGCTTGACGGTCGATTCGCGGGACATAACGATATTGCCGTTGCCGTCCACGATCTTGTCAACAACGTAGGGAGTATTGAGATATCCGCCGTTCGCAACTGCGCTGATAGCGGTGATCTGCTGAATGGGAGTTACCTTGAAGGTCTGACCGAAGGAGTATACCGCAAGCTCGAGGGTGTTGAAGCTTGAGTATGTCGAATAGATGGGATTGGATTCGCCGGGCAGGTCGATGCCCGTCTTTTCGTTGTATCCGAATGCCTGGAAATATTCGTAGAACTTTTCGCGTCCGATACGCTCTGCAATCGTCATAAGGGTCGGGTTGCAAGACTGCTGGAGCTGGCGCGCGTAGCTTTGAGTGCCGTGTCCCCAGATTCTGTGACAGCGAATCTTTGTTCCCGCAACGATGTGCACGCCGGTGCACTTGAATTGCTCATCCCACTGTACTACATTTTCCTCACGCGCCATAGCGGTGGTGATGATTTTAAAGGTGGAGCCGGGCTCGTAAAGATCGGATACCGCCTTGTTTCGCCACATGGTGAAGGTGGCGGTCGAAAGGGCTGATTTGTATTCCTCGCTGCTTTCGTGATAACCGAGCGCGTTTACCGCATCGAGCGAGTACTTATCGAGCGTGTAGGGCGAGTTGAGGTCGAAATCGGGATAGGTGGCCATCGCCAGAACTGCAGATGTGTTTACGTCGATGCATATACCCGTAACGCGGTTGAGGGGGGTGGATTCCTCAAAGGTCGCACGGAGCTGATTTTCCAGAATACTCTGCAGACGGGCGTCGATGGTGGTATAAAGATCGCAGCCGTCCTCCGTTTCGATAAAGGTCTCGTATTTGGTGGACATCGCGTGGCCCTGAGCATCCTTTGCCGTGATATAGGTGCCGGCGTTGCCGGTGAGGTAGTTGTCGTATTTCAGCTCAAGACCCAAAAGACCGCCGTCGGTTCCGCAGAATCCGATAACGTGGGAGGCGAGAGTGCTGTAAGGATAGTAGCGCTTCGACGATGCTTCGAGATAGATCTGGCTTTCGAGTTCGTGCTCGGCGATAAATGCGCGAAGCTTGTCGGCTTCTTCTTCCTCAACATTACGTTTTATCGTTCGGTCGGCTTTTGTCGAAAAGTTCGTTATGTTGTACATTATGTTTTCGTAGTCCGCGCCGAGGATATCGCGAAGACCGGTTGCAACGATAGATTGCGTGCCGGCATCGGTTATCGCCTTCGGCGAAACGAAAACGCGGTAAACGGTATAGTTTGTGGCGAGCTTAAGTCCGTTTGCATCGTATATAATGCCTCGGTCAGCTTTGACCGTTGTTCTTTTCTGCACGTTGTGTACCACCTTGTTGTGGTAATAGTCGTAGGACACCACCTGCAAATAGAACAGACGGGATATTATTGCGCCGAAAACGAGCACGCATATAGCAAGCAGTATAAAGCTTCTGCGCGGAATAAATCGGCTCTTTTTGATTTTCGTTACCTTTGCCATTTATGTACCATACCTTTTTTGTGGGAAAATCGGTTTACTATATATTTTATGTTCGGTGGGCGGGGATATATTACGTCAGTTGATATATTCCCAAAGCTCATCAAGTCTGTCTTTTATCTTGTGGAGAATAGTTTTTGCCGGAGTGTCGTCGACCTTTTCCTCGCTTAAGATCTCGATCTTGTCCTCGTTTTCGATGCTTATGTACTGGCGGGACAGTCGGTCGGTCTTTACCATGCCGAGACGGTTTACAGCGTAGTGCTCGATGAAAACGAGGTCGTTTTTCTTTTCGAGCTCGTCTTCAAGCTCTTTTCGGCGAACTGTCAGCACATTCAACTCTTTTTCAAGCTCGGTGATATCTCGTGTGCGCTCGTTGATGTATACCATGTTGTAGATCATATACATGAACAAAAGTGTGCACACGATCGCACCTGCGATAAATGTCTTCGGGATGGGCGTTTTGCTTTTTGATGCTATGGTTCGGATGCTGCTTTCGGCACGGGCTGCGGCCGCTTCTTCAAGCATACGCTTGTATTCGCGCTTCATCGCCTCGTCGCGCTCTTTTT
>JAFXHW010000061.1 GCA_017533545.1 Clostridia bacterium | reverse complement strand
AGTCACGGGTGTCGTGTGCGGGAACAGCCATGATAGCGCCGGTACCGTAGGTGGCAAGAACGGAGTCGGAGATGTAAATCGGAATTTCGCGTCCGTTGACGGGATTGATTGCGCGAACGCCGTCGAGGCAAACGCCCGTCTTTTCCTTGGCAAGCTCGGTGCGCTCGAAATCGGATTTCTTTGCAGCCTCGCTCTGGTATGCGCGGATAGCGTCGATATTGGCAAGCTTGTCTGCCCACTTTTCGATGAGCGCATGCTCGGGAGAGATAACCATGTAAGTAGCGCCGAACAGAGTGTCGGGACGAGTGGTGAATACGGTAACTGTATCGCCGGCGGTGGTCTTGAAATCGACCTCAGCGCCCTCACTGCGTCCGATCCAGTTGATTTCCTGGGTCTTTACTCTTTCGATAAAGTCGAGTCCCTCAAGTCCGTCGATAAGCTTCTGCGCGTAGTCGGTGATCTTGAGCATCCACTGGCTCTTGACCTTGTGGATAACGTCAGCGCCGCAGCGTTCGCACTTGCCGGCAATTACCTCCTCATTTGCAAGACCAACCTTGCAGGAGGGGCAGAAGTTGATTGTCATTTCCTTTTTGAAGGCAAGACCGTGCTTGTAGAGCTGTAAGAATATCCACTGAGTCCACTTGTAGTAGTTGGGATCGGTGGTGTCGATCTCACGAGTCCAGTCAAATGACAGACCGATGGATTTTATCTGCTTTTTGAAGTTGGCGATATTGCGCTCGGTGACTATGCGGGGATGAACGTGATTCTTGATCGCAGAGTTTTCGGTAGGGAGACCGAATGCGTCCCAACCGAGAGGGAAGAGGACGTTGTAGCCCTGCATTCTCTTTTTGCGGGATACGATATCCATTGCGGTGTACGGACGGGGATGTCCGATGTGAAGACCCTGACCCGAAGGATAGGGGAACTCAACGAGAGTGTAGTATTTCGGTTTGGATTTGTCGAGCTTGGCAACAAAGGCCTCGCCGTCGTCCCAGCGCTGCTGCCACTTTTTTTCAATTGATGTAAAATCGTATTTCATCTTTTTTACGTCCTTTTTCAGTCTTCTGTTAAGAGATTTGTAATGTCTATTTCTTCGGCATCCTGCCAGAGCTTTTCGAGGTTGTAAAATTCACGGGTCTCGCTGTTGAAGATATGGATCATAACAGAGCCGTAGTCAAGAACCACCCATGTAGCCTCGGGGAGTCCGTCACTGTGCAGAGGAATCAGTCCGATGGGGGAGAGCTTGAAATCGAGCTCGTTTGCGAGGGCACGTATCTGGGTATTGGAGTTACCCGAGCAGATTATAAAATAGTCTGCAATGATGGTCTTTTCATCAACGCGGAGCAGCTTCATGTTGCGCGCGTGTCTGCCGTCGAGTATCTTTATACAGGTTTCGGCAAGTTCTAAGGGTGTGTCGGGATTTTTAATGAGCTTTTGTTCGTTATCCATTGATTGCTCCTTATATAGTTAAGTTGTTTCTTTCGGATTTAAGGGAATATACAGGCCCTCGTCATTGATGTTCTTTGCATTCGAAACGTATTCGCTTACTACGTCAAGCAGACCGGGAGTGAAATAGATCTTGCGGACCACTTCCGATTTCGAGCAGAAAATCTCGTATGCATCGAACTGCTGGTCTGTGATAGGCTTTGTCTTGACGTTGAAGTAGCGGTTGATGAGGGCAAGTGTATCGGCACGCTTCATGATATAGTACGATCTGCCCGATGTAACGTCCATACCCGGGAAGGAGATGAAGTTTATCGAAGCGTCGTCGATGGTGAAAAACGCCTTTGCAAAATAGGTAAGGTCTTCAACTTTAAGTGTGGTACGCACGTTGCTGTAAAGCTCGTTTATCATACCAACTACCGTGGATACGTTCAGATTGTCCTTGACCTGCTTTAAAAGTGCTGTCAAGAAGATCTTCTGTGCATCGATTCTTCCGAGGTCTCCCTGAACGAAGTCGGCGCGGAAGCGTATAAATTCCTGCGCTTTTTCGCCGTCGAGTATCTGGTATCCGGGTTTTATGTCAATATTCAGATCCTGATCGGGATCATAATATTTCATTTCAAAGGGCACGTCGATCGGCACGCCTCCGATTATATCGACGATGTTCATAAAGCCCTGCAGATTTACGATGGCATAATAGTCGATGGTGATCGCCATATTCGCTTCAAGAACGGCCACGGTGTCTTCAAGAGCTTCTTTTTCAACGTCTGCCTTGCCTTCATTGTATGCGGATATTCGCAGGTTGTTGTAAAGACTGTTTACTTTGAGCGGATGCTCCTGAATCTCAATATAAGTGTCGCGGGGGATCTGCATTATCGAGATCTCGCCGTTTTTCACGTCAAATGAAGCGAGCATTATAACGTCGGTGTTGTATCCGACATTATCGTGACCGAGCACGAGGAAGGTGTAGTAGTCCTTTTTGCGTCCCACGCTCGAATCGACGTCGATGTCGGGGGGATTAACTGTTCCGGCAACGGCAGGGTTGTCTTTACTGCCGTCCGGCTTTATTTCGACATCGGGCTTGTAGGTGATAAGGTAAACACCGAGGCAGAGTGCCATGAAGATGAGCGCCGATAAGATCGCACTGAGCACTACGGTAATAACCTTGGTGCGTTCGGAGGGGGTAAGCGGACGCTTTTTTTGCGAAGAATTCGAAGAAGCGCGCAAATTGCTTCCGTATACGACGCCGTCGTTTGTTACAACTCTGTTAGACGGATTGGTATTGGGGCGTCTGTTTTGTGCATTGGGATTGTGATTCATGATAAGCCTTTCGTTTAATCAAAACGCTGCATCAGAAGGTGGTTGCGGGATGCAATAGTATCAAAATCGATCATTCTGCCGCTTGATACGAGATCGCTGATCGTCATATCAAAGGACATGATAAGCGTGTTTTTGAGTAAAGTATTCTTGTCGGTATTTAAAAGACCGTTGTAAAAATAGTTCCTTAACGCTACGCAGTCGCGAAACGTGCGGGTAGGCTCGATGTAGTCGGCAAGATAGAGTATCGACTCGGCAAGCGTCATGTTCGCACGTCCGGTTGTGTGGTAGCGAATGCAGTTGTAAACGAAATCGTCGCAGAGCTCGGGGTATTTTTCGCGCGCCAGCGCAGCTCCCGTTTTTGCATGGAAGGTTTTCGGGGAAGCAATGTCCGATTTCGTGTACGGAATAGAGAACCTTTCGCAGAGTGCGATATGCCCGTCTGTGTCGAGCTGCTTTGTTATATCGTGCAGATAGGCAGCGACCGACAGTCTTTCGGTGTCGCGCTCATCAAGGCAGAAAATTTCTGCAAGTGCGCGGCATTCTTTTTCAACGGCGATTGAATGATCATATCGTTTGCCGCTGACGTATTGTTTTAACTCTTCTTTAAAATCGATAGTCAAAATATTTCACCGATCAGCTTTTTTTTACGTAGTTCTCAAGTATTTCTGCGAATTGGCGCATCGCGCGGCCGCGATGGCTAACCGAATGCTTTTCTTCAGACGTCAGTTCGCCGAAGGTCTTTTTAAAATCGGGGCAGTAGAAGATGGGATCGTATCCGAAGCCGCCTTCTCCGTGCTTTTCGTGAAGAATTGTTCCCTCGCATTCGCCGCGGCAGACGTAAACGTCGCCCTCGGGCGATATTGCGGTAAGAGCGCAGACAAATCGCGCTGTGCGGTGCTCGTCGTCGACGTTTTCCAAATTTTTGAGCAACAGTACGATGTTGTCCTCGTCGTCGCCGCCCGAATATCTTGCTGAATAGACACCGGGTGCTCCGTCGAGCGCATCAACGGCAAGGCCGGAATCGTCGGCGACCGACCAGCGGTCATTTGCGGCGGCGGCGCGTGCCTTGATAAGCGAATTTTCCTCGAATGTTGTGCCTGTTTCCTCGACGTCGCCCACACCCACGTCGGATGCCGAAACGACCTCAAAATCGGGCGATATCGATAATACAAGCTCGCTCATTTCGGCAAGCTTCTTTTTGTTGTGAGATGCAAGTACAATTTTCATTTTGCTTCCTCAGAACTCAGCCCTCAAAGAGTGCGTTTACGAAATCGCTTGCAACAAAGGGCTGCATATCGTCCACCTTTTCTCCCACACAGATGAAGCGTACGGGAATGTTGAGCTCCTTTTTGATGGAGAATACTATTCCGCCCTTTGCGGTACCGTCAAGCTTGGTCATAACAAGGCCGGTGATCTCAGCGGCATTTTTGAACTCTTTTGCCTGATTTACGGCATTCTGACCTGTGGTGCTGTCGAGCACGAGAAGGGTCTCCCTGTCGCACTCGGGCAGCTCGCGCGATATTACGCGATTGATCTTTGCGAGCTCGTCCATGAGATTTTTCTTGTTGTGAAGACGTCCGGCGGTGTCGACGATAAGTACGTCGGCACGTCGGCTTTTTGCGGCGTTTACGGCATCGAACACAACAGCAGCAGGGTCAGATCCCTCGGTGTGCTTGATAAGGTCAACTCCTACTCGCTCCGCCCAGACGGCAAGCTGGTCGATGGCGGCGGCACGGAAGGTGTCGGCGGCGGCCAAAACGACCTTCTTGCCCTGGTTTTTATATACGTTTGCAAGCTTTGCGACGGATGTTGTCTTGCCAACTCCGTTTACGCCGATAACAAGGATGACCGACGGAGAGGTGTTGAGCTTAAGCTCCTCTCCCTCGCCGATAGCCTCGATAAGTATCTCGCGGAGCGCCTGCTTTGCATCTTCACCCTCGGTGATACGCTCGTTTTTGATGCGCTCGCGAAGCTTTTCGATTATCTCCTCTGCCGAGGCAACGCCGGTGTCCGCCATGATAAGAAGCTCCTCGAGCTCTTCAAGCAACTCCTCGTCTACCTTTACAAAGGCTTTGAAAATGTTGTTTACCTGGCCGAAAACGGCGTCCTTTGTCTTTTTAAGACCGTCTTTCAGTCTGTCGAAAAATGCCATAGATAAAACTCCGATAAATATGGTTTGATCGCAAAAAGCGATGTGGTTATTACAGCTTGACTCCCAGCTTCTCTTCAACTTCGCCGATATCAAGGGTGAGTACCTTGGAAACACCGCGGCGGGGCATCGTTACGCCGTAGATTGTGTCGGCGCGCTCCATTGTGCCTCGGCGGTGGGTGATGATAACGAACTGGGTGTGAGGAGAATAACGGCGTGCGTATTCGGCAAAGCGGGCGACGATGACATCGTCGAGAGCCGCCTCGATCT
>JAFXHW010000060.1 GCA_017533545.1 Clostridia bacterium | reverse complement strand
GGGGAATGTAAAGGGGCATCACGAACTCGTTCGCAATTCAGCGAACGTCGTTTAAGTCGTAACCCATTTATAGCAGATTGGAATATTTAATTAAAATAATTACGCACTATTGGTGGAGTTTCAGCAAAACCGTTTCAATAAAAACTTTCCAATTTGGCATACATAATTATATGTTTGAACAATATTCGCTGCAATAATTTAATTTGAGCAGAGCAACCTTTTACATTCCCCAGCGGGGAAGGGGGACCGCGTGCAGCGGTGGTTGAGGAGAGCACCGTTTGTACAGAATAAAGTACAGAAACGACCATTATTCAATTAATTCGGAAAATTTCCGCTTGCGGAAATTCACCTTCAACTAGCAACTAGCGACTAACAACTAGCAACTAATATGCCTTCCGCTCCGTCTGATCAGCATCCGAAGCAGCTCGGAGAGGGGAAGGATGAGCATCCCCGCGAAGATATTTGATATCCCGTGGATGACGTCAAAATAGAAGCCCGAGGCGATCCAGGCGAGCGTTTGCTCGAAGTTGAAGCCGTAAATGAGTGCCTGCCCGGGGGCGTAAATGATGCCGAAGGCGAAGCCGTGGATCGCGCAGACTATGGGATAAACGATCGCCGCAGCTCCTCGCGGCATTTTCTTCGGCAGGAGCATCGTCATACCCCAAAGCACCGTCCAGACGTAGATATACGGCACCCACCAAGGAGCGAAACCCGCGTAAATGCCCTGTACAACGACGTAGAGATAGATCGGGATCAGCGCCTTGAGGCGGAATACCACGGTGCAGAGCATTGTAAGCATCCCGAGCAGGTGGATGTTCGGTGCCGCCTCCATTATGATCTTCGAGCAGAACATCAGCGCGGCGAACATGGCGAAGAGCACCATCTCGAAGATGTGGTTCGACGTTCGCCTGATGCCGCGGTTATTTTGCGTAGGTGAACTCATAGGCTTCGCCGTCGGCGATCTCGGTCATATCCGCGCCCGTCATCATATATTCGCCGTTTTTGGTGAAATTCCAGTAACGCTTGTCAAGATCGTAGTCTGCGCGGATGCCGTTGACGTACTTGATGTAGAGTCCGTAGTCTCCCATATCGCCCGCGATAAGTCCGTGCTCGATGAGAGCCTCGCCGAGGGTCTTTGCATCTGTCTTGACGGTGAAGGTAACCGATTTGTCCTCGGCAATGACCTTGACGGTTACGGTCTTTGCACCCTCGCCGAAGGTGGTGTCCTCAAGGTAGGTTGCATTTGCCCAGAGACCTTCGGGAGCGATCGCACCGCCGTCGGTTGCGGCATTCGAGCCGTCGGTATCGGGAGTCTCTGCGGGCTTGTTCTTGCAAGCAAAGAGGCAGAGAGAGAGGAGAAGCGCAAGGATAAGCGCGAGTGTTGATCTGATCGTGTTTTTCATTTTTGTTTCCTTTCTTTTTCAAAAGGATAAAGCAAAAAGCACTCTCCATTGAGAGTGCACGACAATATAGAGATACCCTGCCCGTATCCCCGTCCGCCGACACTCTTCAAATTGCCCAAGAGTTTTTTCGCGTGTCACGGTCCGATAAGCATTCCGACTTGAGAAGCAAGGCTTCAGTTACGGTAATGGCTGTTGCCGCGGATTTTCACCGCGATTTCCTTATCCCCGAATGAAGAATCATCCGACAACCGAGCAAAAACGCCCGAGATGAACCGTGTTTATTCTTTTGTTTGAGCTTATTATAGCATAAAAGATCAAAAAAATCAAGAAAAACTTCAAAAAAATTCGAAAAAGGTATTGATTTTTTCTCCGACTTATGATATAATATACAGGTCAGCGCGAGCTGCCATGGAGAGATGGCTGAGCTGGTCTAAGG
>JAFXHW010000059.1 GCA_017533545.1 Clostridia bacterium | reverse complement strand
AAATGCCTTTTTTGCACCGCCGAAATTTTTGATAAGATGCTTGCTTTCAAACTCGCCGAAGCCGATGTCAAGCTTTCCATCTCCGAGGCAGTCGACGGTGCTGAGCGCGGCGCTGTATCTGCACTGCAGCACTGTGCGCAAACGTGCTTCGCACGATTCGATGAGCTCGTTTGAAAAGTTGTGAGACGTACCCAGACGTGCGGCAAGCTCGATAGGGTCAAGCTTGAGTGCATTTGCGGGGATCTCATCGTAAAACAGCTTTAAGATCACTTCAATATCTCCGATACGTTTGCCTTGATCGCCTTTGCAACGTCGGGCTTGTTCATCGAATAGACGTGGACGGCATTGATGCCGTTGGCGAAAAGGTCGATTATCTGCTCGGTCGCATAAGCGATGCCTGCTTGCTTCATTGCGGCGGCATCGTCGCCGTATCGGTCGACAATGCGCAAAAAGCGCTGGGGAAGGGCTGAGCCCGAAATCGAGCAAATACGCTTGATCTGTGCGGCGTTGGTTACCGGCATGATTCCCGCTACAACGGGTACGTTCAGACCTGCGCGGTAAAGGCGGTAGAGAAAATTATAGAGAATGTTGTTGTCGAAAAACATCTGGGTAGTCAAAAATTCGCATCCGCATTCGATCTTTGCGCGAAGTCCCTCGATATCGGCATTGCTGTTTTCACTTTCGGGATGTCCCTCGGGATAGCAGGCGCCTCCGATGCAAAATCCGCCGAAATCGGCTATTTCGCGGACAAGCTCGCTCGCGTGGCTGTAATGAGCTTCGCTTCTGTTAAATCCTTCGGGCAGGTCACCGCGAAGCGCGAGGATATTCTCGATACCCTTTTCTCGCAGTGATTGGAGCTCATGGATGATCCTTCCCTTGTCCGACGAAACACATGTCAGATGAGCAAGAGAGGCCACTCCATGCTCGTTTAAGGCTTTGCAGATCGCCGAAGTGAACTCGGATGTGCCTCCTCCTGCGCCGTAGGTAACACTCATGTAGCTCGGATTGATCTCTGCGATCCTTGTTGCGGCAGAGAGCACGCTGTCGAATTTGTCGCTCGTTTTGGGAGGGAATACCTCGAATGAAAGACTGGGCTTTTCGCCTGTGATAATATCGGTTATTTTCATTGTGCAACATTCTCTTTTCGGTATAGAGTAAAAAACTGTAATTAAGATAATTATACAATAATTCTGCGATGCTTGTCAACCGTTTTGCGAAGGGAAGAACAAAAAGAGTAATAATTTACCGAAAATAATCGATTTTCTATTGCATATCTGCCGCTTTTGTGATAAAATAACTGCGTATTTCGTTTTTTCATTTTTAGTGTATCTGTTTTTATCTCGGAGGAATTGAAAGTGCTTTTCGGCAAACACATAAACCGATACTACATAAAGTATATGCCAAGCCTTCTTTTGGGACTTTTGGCGCTCGTGGCTGTTGACTATTTCCAGCTTGTTGTGCCCGAGCTTTACAAGATGGTAGTAAACGGCATCAACGACGGAGTGGTTGTTACAGACGGGGTATCACATCTGTTCAATATGGATTTTTTGCTTGATCACATCTGCAAGCCGCTGCTCGGCGTTATCATCATAATGGTTATCGGCCGCTTTTTATGGCGAATCTGCTTTTTCGGCGCAGCCATCAAGATGGAGACCGATCTTCGCGGACGAATGTTCGACCATTGCAAGGACCTTTCCCAGCAGTACTATCAGGTAAACAAAGTGGGCAAGCTCATGTCCCTTTTCACAAACGACCTTGAAACGGTTCAGGAATGCTTCGGTCACGGCGTTTTGATGATCTGCGATGCGCTTTTACTCGGCGGACTTACAATATTCAAGATGTTCAGAATGCATGGCATTCTCACCCTGCTTTCCCTTATCCCGATGGCATTTTT
>JAFXHW010000058.1 GCA_017533545.1 Clostridia bacterium | reverse complement strand
TTATTTGTCCGATCAAGGCTATGTAAACGGGCGGCTTTACAAAGCAGATCACGACGGTAATAATGCTGTGCTTTTGTCGGATAATATTCCGACCCTAAAAATCTATCTCAACGGAGATTATATCTTCTTTCACAATAAGGGCACGAATGGACTATGTCGTATGAACAAAGACGGTAGCAACCTCGTTTTCACAAATATTGATGAAAGTGGTTTTGTGTTGTTCGACGGCAATATTATTTACCGCGCGGATGATGCATACGACTCCTTTTATGTTACTGATCTTGATGGCGAAAACAAAGTAAAACTAGAGCGCGAAAAATCAGTTAACTGAATAGATATATGATAAAAAGCGTGAGAAATCATTTCGACAAACGCAACCGTTTTTAACATTATCAGTTAAATGAAAGTTCTTGCATTTATTATCTTGCTATGATAAAATAATTTCATAATGGAGGATGAACGCATGGATATTTGCATTTCTGATAATCTCAAGCTTTTAAGATACAAAAACGGGTACACTCTTGAAGCCATAGCAGAGATCGTATCGGTCTCACGTCAGAGCGTTTCAAAATGGGAGTCTGGCGATTCGGTGCCCGATATCACAAACTGCTTAAAGCTTGCCACTCTTTATAAAATATCCCTTGATGAACTCGTCAACCGTCCGTTACGGCGTGTAATAGACAACGATTTTCCCTCGCAAGGTGACAGAATTTGCGGTGTGCTTGAAATATCCGATGACAACACCATCCGGATACCCAATTCCGTAATGGAAATGTTCGATATGCATATCGGTGACAAGGCACTTTTACTTGCAGACAGAAAACAAGGGATCGCCCTTGTCAAATGCAGCAAATTTTGAGGTATTAGAGGTATTAAATGAAGGTATTAAAGGTTGACAATCTTTCAAAGGTATATCCCTTCTTTGAGCTGAAAAACGTATCGTTCAGCGTTGAAAAAGGCAGTATAATGGGTTTTATCGGCCGAAACGGCGCAGGTAAAACAACTACGCTCAAAGCGATCATGAATATGGTGCACGCATCAGGCGGAAATGTTGAGTTTTTCGGGCTTGACATGTCTAAAAACGAGCGCGAAATCAAAAAGCGTATAGGATACGCCGGCGGAGCGATCGATTATTACAAGAGAAAAAAGATCAAAAAGCTGCTCGACATCACAAGCAGATTTTACGACAACTGGGACAGCGACGTCTGCAAAAAATACATGACCCTCTTTTCGCTGAACGAAAACAAGACCCCGTCCGAGCTTTCCGAAGGTATGAAGGTAAAGCTGAACCTTACAATAGCGCTTTCTCACGGTGCCGAGCTTTTAATTTTGGACGAGCCGACGAGCGGTCTTGATCCCGTTTCGCGCGCCGAGCTGCTCGAAATATTCAAGAGACTAAAAGAGCGCGGCATATCCATTCTCTTTTCCACCCACATCACGTCCGATCTTGATCAGTGCGCCGACGAGATCACATATATACGAGAGGGCGAGATCGTTTACACCGGCACTTTGTCCGACTTTACAAAGGGTGAAACGCTTGAACAGATAATGGTGAGAGAAGAAAAGGAGGCAGTAAATGAAAAATTTGCTTTATAAGGAATTGCACCTGTCAACTCCGCTTCTGACCTTTCTCTTCCTCGCTTTCAGTCTTATGACCTTTATTCCCGGTTATCCCATTCTCTGCGGCGCTTTCTTCATCTGCTTCGGTATATTTCAAAGCTATCAGTTCGGTCGTGAAGACAACGATATTCTCTACACCGTGCTCCTGCCAGTAAAAAAATCTGACGCGGTGGGCGCAAAATTCGCATCTGCGGCACTATTGCAGATGGTGTCTTTCTTCTTTTTCACCGTATTCACTCTTATAAGAATGAGTTTTTTATCACAGGCCGTCGCCTACAAAAACAACGCGCTAATGGGTGCCAATTTTACATTTCTGGCATTCGTCCTGCTGATCTTCGCATCATTCAACGTAATTTTCATAGGCGGATTTTTCAAAACGGCTTATAAGATCGGCAAACCGTTTATTGCATTTATAACAGTGAGCTTTGTTATAATCGCCGCAGCGGAAACGCTGCATCATCTGCCCACTCTTTCGTGGACAAACACGCTAGACTTCTCCGACAGCGCAAAACAGATCCCGATTTTGGCAATATCGGCAATAATATATGCACTGTCAAGCGCAATATCATGTGGTTACGCAAAAAAGCGATTCGAAAAAATCGATATGTAAAAAAAGAGGCACAAGCCTCTTTTTTTATACCAAAATTTATACCAAAAAGCCTTCAAGGAATGCCAGTATTCGGTTATATCTGACCTTCTTATAATCGCTGATCCGCTGAGATTCCCCTATATCGTCGGCGATGCTTTTATAAAGCGTACTTTTGAAATCGGATTCGGTATTTTCCAAAAACAGATTCAGCTCATCCAGCTGACCGAATGCCTTTTTGGTTATATTTGTCGAGCCGAACGAGATCATGCAGTCATTTACAACAAGCTTAGTGTGGAGCATTTTCGGCGAAAAATACACCTCTATTCCGCCATTCGTTGCGCGCAGAAGTTTTCGCACCGTGCGGCGGTTGCTGTCATTTTGGAAATTCGCTTTTTCGGGCACGACGAGAGTAACGCGCACCCCTCTCTCATGTGCCTTTAATATCGCATCAATGAATTCTTTGATAGGCGAAAAATATGCCATCGTGATATGAAGCTCATCTTTGGCATCTTCTATCATGTTCAGGTACAGTCTTTCCATCTCGAAGCGCCTTGTCGGTTTTTTCACGTTTATGCCGAAAAAGATTCCGTCAAGGTCATTTTCTCCCGTTTGGAGTTTTTTCTTAAACGCATCGACGTAGTTCTCGCCGCAGAGCTTTGCCATGTAATCGCCATACACTCTGCCGCTTATGTCGCATCCGTTCTCTTTATCTTCGATATTGATACCGCCGAGGAACAGAACTTTATCGTCCATGATGTAATATTTTGAGTGATCGGCCTTTAATTCATCGGCGCTGACGGTAATATTCGGATGACTTACGATTTTGTTATACAGCTCGGTGCGCTCATCGCAAATACAGCGTTGACTGCAGTTTTCGGGATACAAAAACTTTAATGCCGCTATCTTGATCTTCTCAATAATCGACAGCCTTTTGTGAAAAAACGACTTTTCTGCCTCCTCGCACTTTTCGAGCACCACTCCGTAGCGGTCTACCGATATATTTACCTTCACGCCTCGATCTGCCGCGTCGAGCACCGCCGCAGCGACCTTGTTTCCGATTTCGTCATCACGCCAGATAAACATATTTATCACTATTGATTTTTGGGCATTTTCAATCGACTTTATTATCTCGGGAAAGGCGTTTTTCCCGTTGACAAGCAAGGTTATATCACTGTAATTCAACTTATTTACTCCTGTATAAAAAGCAATCCTCGTCATGCGAATATATCACGCCGATCGCCTGCAGATACGAATATACGACGGTTGTGCCGATGAATTTCATGCCCCGCTTTTTGAGGTCGGCGGTGATTCTATCGGACAGCTCGGAGCTTGTTTTTCCGGTTTCATATATCGTTTTACCTTCGGTAAAATGCCATATATATCTATCAAAGCTGCCCCATTCGCGCACAATATCGCAAAAGATGCGGGAATTGTTTACCGCAGCTTCGATTTTGCGGCGATTTCGTATTATCGAGCTGTCATGCATAAGCTCGTCTATCTTTTCATCGCCGTAACTGCATATTTTTTCGCGGTCATATCCGTCGAATGCCCTTTTGAATGCATCACGACGATTGAGTATCGTCTCCCACGACAGTCCCGCCTGAAAGGGTTCAAGCACTAAAAGCTCGTAAAGGTTATCATCATCGTGAGTTTCTCTTCCCCACTCATTGTCATGGTATTTTACATACTCTTCGTTTGATTCACGGCACCACTTACATCTTTTGGTCATTTCAGTCGTCAAAGCTTATCTTTGTATCAGTGATCTCTGAAAAGGTTATTCCGCCGTCGCGGCCGTTGTATCCTATGGCCATTATATGCTTTTCGCCATCGAATTCATAGCAAAATGCATGGCTGGGAAATCCCTCGGGCACCATAATGTCAAGGCATACCGCCTCGCCAGGCATCAGCACTTCGAGCGTATATTCACTCTCGCGTCCGAGATCCCATTCGAGTTCGGTATCGGAAACGATGTAAAGAAGGGATACATTGTAAATCGGCTTATTCGACCAGACATAGTTACGCTCGTATCCGTAATTGCCCCAAGTATACACCTTATCAAAGGCATCATCGCTCTGTATGCCGTTGTGGGCTGTGTAAAGCTCAAATGGCGTTTCATCGACTTCAGCCGTCATTTTTGCGGTTGTTTCTTCTGTTATCCCGACGGTAGTCTCATCGGTGATATCGGGAGTATCTTTGCAGGAAAAAATGCTGATAATAAGTGAAATTATCAATACTAAAAGCAATGCTTTTTTCATTCTAAACTCCTTAAATTAAAATTCGATATGTCTGTCGTATCCCGCGCCTACGCGGACAAGATCAATGACCCTCTTTTTGCGATCTATAACCGCAATATCAAAGGACGTTTCGCAATCGGTATCGAATATTCTGTCGGTACAGCTTCCCGGCATAAGATCGCCGCCTGATGCAACTATAGTAATTATCGGGCAAGGCAGGATATCGGTAAATGCCCAATCGTGATGAACGTGTCCGGCAAGGACAGCCAAAATTTCGCCCTTTGCAGTAGTGAAATCCGCATGTACACAGCTGTATGCAAAGTTTTCTTCATCAATCTCTGTGCAACCGTTGTATACGGTACGGCTGCTGTAAGCACGGATTATGTTTCTCAGCAGTTCTTTATCGGGATTGTTCGGATCGTCATAACTAAGCGGAATGTGCGAAGCGATTACCGCACCGTACCCTTTCGGCATATCAAGTGCCTCGTTTATGAGCCAATCAAGCTGCTCTTGCCCGTAGCAGGAGACGCGGAATCGGTCATTTTTCACAATGCCTCTTTCGTCGGTCGAATACTCGCCGCCGAAGTGCGAGTTCATAATGATATAACGCAGTTTTTGAGCTTCGTCATCTGCATAAAAATAGCTTCCGTCACGCGAAAAATGTCTGTTTTTATGTCCGGTTTGCACTTTGAAAAATGTATCGTAAATTTTTTCGGGAGTATACTGATTTCCATAGCAATAACCATCAATGCATCCAAAACATCCGTCGTGATTTCCGATTGTCAAAAGTAGCTTTTCACTGCCCCATAGAGGGTAAAGATTCTTGGGAAATTCCTTATATTCACGATCAAGTATCTCTTCGCTTTCGACTGCATACTGTGTTCCGATATCTCCGCAAACAACAACATTGGAAAGGCCGCATGCCTCAATAGCCGCATCAAACAGCGCACCGATCCTTATTGTATTGCCGCTCGTCGCATCGGGGATATGTAAATCGGAAGCCCATACAAATGCGGCCGCGCTGTCGCCCGCTTTTTTTATAAGCTCCTTTGCAGTTTTGCATTTTCTTTCGAGTTCGTCGCGCCAGAATTCGGGCACGTTTAAAAATTTGTCGGTCATAGCGAATCTCCGTTCTTTGTTCTGATAAATATTATACACAAAAATAAGCGCTCTTTCAAGTATCTCAGAAAATAAGTTGAAAATTTGTTTGTTTTATGGTATAATGCACTAACCGTACATTTAAGGAGAGACAGATGAAATATATACCTTATGTCAATATAAAAATGGGAACGAGATCTGTTCTGAATTTTTCAAACGGAAACACCCTTCCCTTAACTCAGCTTCCTTTCGGCATGACCTCCTTCTGCCTTCAGACCAATGCCGCCAACGGAGCGTGGTTTTTCAATCCCGACTACCCACTCGCCGAAGGAGTGCGCCTCACTCATCAGCCCAGCCCGTGGATCAACGATTACGGAACATTCCTTATGACAGTTCAAAACGATAATATCAAGGATAATCCTCTTGAGACCATCGGATCATTCAGCGCAAACTCGGTAATGCGCCCTGACTATCTCTCTGTAAAATTTCTCCGTACAAACTGTCTTTTTGAGCTTACTCCAACCGAAAGATGCGGAGCAATAAGAATCACTTTATACGATAACCGTCAATCATTTCTCTCCTTCTTGCCGACAAAGGGCAATTACAGCTACCGTTTTGACGAAAAGACATCGACCCTTATCGGTACAACCGACGGTCATTCGATGGATGATTGCAAAAAATTCAAGATGTATTTTGCAGTAAAATTCCTTGACGGCTGCGTTGATTCTTCAAAAAACAGCATTACCTCCGGCAGCAACACTGCTTTCGCTCACATCGCGCTCAAAAAGAATGTGTGTGAAGCGCGCATTGGCACGTCGTATATCAGCGAAGAAATGGCATTGCTTGCAGTCAGCCGCGAATGCGGTGATATGTCCTTTGATGCGATAAGAAACGTTGCCGAGGAGAATTGGGAAGAAAAGCTTTCAAGAATTGAGATCGAGCCCACCGACGAAAAGCAGATGAAGACCTTCTATTCCTGCCTTTACCGCACATTCCTCTTCCCGCATAAGGCATACGAGATCGATAAAGACGGCAATGCCGTTCACTATGCTCCCTTTGACGGACAAACACACAGCGGCGTAAGATACACCGACAACGGATTCTGGGATACCGCCCGAACCGTTTATCCGCTTTTCACGCTGATCGCGCGCGACGAATTTGCCGAGATGCTTGAGGGCTTTGTCAACGATTACAAGGAATGCGGGTACCTACCGAGATGGCTTTCTCTCGGCGAGGTCGGATGTATGCCCAGCACGCTCATCGACGGAGTTATCGCAGAAGCGGCGGTCAACGGAATCGGAAAGCGCGAGGTGCTTGAAAGTGCCCTTGACGGTATGATTCACCACGCGAACAACGAAGCGTCCGATCGACGTTACGGAAGAAACGGTGCCGAAGCATATCTCAAATACGGGTATGTTCCCCGCGACATGCAGCGCGAATCGGTCAATCTCACCCTTGATGCTGCATATGGCGATTGGTGTATTGCAACGGTTGCAAAAATCCTCGGACGAAATGAAATATGCGACGAATACATCAAAAGATCGAAAAACTACAAAAATCTATTTGATAAAGAGACCGGATTTATGCGCGGCCGGGATACGAACGGACAGATGGCCGATAATTTCGATCCCTGCAGTTGGGGCGGCGAATATACCGAGGGCAGCGCATGGCAGAATTCCTTCTTTGTTCCCCATGACGTTGAGGGACTCACCGAGCTATACGGCTCAAAAGAAGCATTTATCAAAAAGCTGGACGAGCTGTTTTCCACTCAGCCCATCTTCCGCACGTTCGGCTACAACGGCTATGAGATACACGAGATGAGCGAGATGGCAATAGCAGATTTCGGTCAATGCGCAATTTCCAATCAGCCGTCCTTCCATATTCCTTTCCTATATTCTGTTCTCGGTCAGCAGGAGAAAACCGATTACTGGGTAGAACGAATGGCAAACGAAGCCTTTTCGCCCGATGTCGATGGATATCCGGGAGATGAAGACAACGGCACGACATCGGCGTGGTACATATTTGCCTGCCTCGGATTTTACCGCCTTTGTCCCGGTAAGGACGAGTGGATCCCCTGCAAGCGGCTTGTAAAAAAAGCTAAAATACTCGGAAAAGAGATATAAAATCAAAAGGTCTGCCGCAGGGCAGACCTTTTATTTATTCCAATATCGATGCCACGTCGCAGACAACGGTAACGGTGTTATCGCGTACGGTGGCAAAACCGTTTTCACAATCGATGCTGGCAGGCAACTCTCCCGAGCGGTATGCTCTGACAATTCCCTTTTGCAGCGCGATTATCGCATCGGCGTGATTTTGCCTTATTCCGACCGATCCGCCGCCGCTCCCGTTTTCTCCGTCTGGCGTATTGAGATGGAGCGAATCGCATTCACCATTAAAAATTTCGCCCATGGGCGTTACAACAATCAATCGGAGCATATTTGTCCTCATAAAATTCAGTTCTGTACTGCTTTTCTGACGTCGTCGATGTCGCCCTTCATCATAAAGGCGGACTCGGGATAGCTGTCGCACTCACCGCCGAGAATAGCTTCAAATCCCTCGATCGTCTTTTCGACGGGCACGAACGCGCCCTTATAACCGGTAAACTTTTCGGCAACATGGAAGGGCTGGCTCATAAAGCGCTGAACGCGGCGGGCACGGCGGACGGTGACTTTATCCTCGTCAGAAAGCTCATCCATACCTAAAATTGCAATTATATCGGCAAGGTCGTTATATCTTTGAAGCACGCGCGATACTTCTCTTGCGCAGTTATAGTGTCTCTCGCCCACGATATCGGGTGCGAGCATTCTGGAACTCGATTCAAGGGGGGCAACTGCGGGATAGATACCGAGCTCCACGATACTTCTCGACAAAACGGTGGTTGCATCGAGATGGGTAAAGGTGGTCGCGGGAGCAGGGTCGGTAAGGTCGTCGGCAGGAACGTACACCGCCTGAACGGAGGTGATTGAGCCGTTCTTGGTCGAAACGATTCTCTCCTGCAATTTACCCATTTCCGACGCCAGTGTCGGCTGATATCCAACAGCTGAGGGCATGCGTCCGAGAAGAGCGGAAACCTCGCTTCCCGCCTGCGAGAAGCGGAAAATGTTATCTATAAACAAAAGCACGTCCTTATGCTCTTTTTCGCGGAAATATTCGGACATGGTAAGTCCGACAAGCGGAACTCGAAGACGTGCGCCCGCGGTCTCGTTCATCTGACCGAATACAAGCGACGTTTTATCCAAAACCTCCGACTGCTTCATTTCCTGCCAAAGGTCATAGCCCTCTCTCGAGCGTTCGCCAACACCTGCGAATACCGAAAATCCGTCGTGCTCGAAGGCGATATTACGGATAAGCTCCATGATAAGAACTGTCTTACCTACACCTGCACCTCCGAAAAGACCGATCTTTCCGCCTCGTGCATAAGGAGTCATGAGGTCGATTACCTTGATACCCGTTTCTAAAATCTCGTCGGCGGTAACGATATCGGAAAATGCGGGAGAGGGATGATGGATGGGCCATATCTCTTCCGATTTGATATCTCCGCATCTGTCGATGGGACTTCCCGTTACGTTGACCATTCTGCCTAAAGTTGCATCGCCGACCGGAACCGATATCGGTGCTCCCGTGTCGATTGCGGTCATACCGCGGGACATACCGTCGGTGGTCTGCATCGAAATACAACGTACTTCACCGCGTCCCAGGTGCTGTAGCACCTCAAGGGTGTATACCTCGTCGCCGTTTGGAACGATTATTGCGTTGAATATATCGGGGAGACAAAGCTCGTCGAAGCGTACATCGACGACAGGGCCGTTTATTCGAGTTAATATTCCTCTCAGATCTTTGGACATATCAATCGCACAGCGTCTTATCGCCAAGGCAATAAGGCGCCATCCTTTCTTGTTTTTTCAAAATTACCAATCGTTTTCGCTGAAATCGACGCTTGTTTCAAGAACGCTTTGAGTAACCGATGCCTGACGGGATCTGTATATCTTGACCTCAAGCTTTTGTCTGCTCTCTTTCGCGTTATCACAGGCGCTCTTCATTGCGTTAAGGGTGGCAGCCTGCGCGCCGGAAGCCACTTCCAAAAATGAGGCAAGCATCGACGAGCGCACAAGCGAAATGGCGGCAGAATGAACCACAGTTGCTCTGTCGGGCAGGCAGATCATATCTGTCTTTCCATTTTCAGACGGTGCTTCAAGAGGAAGTATCGGCTTTGATGCCGGAGTCTGCACAAGAGTGTTTTTATACTGCTGATAGATAAAAACAAGCCGCGATATTTCACCGCCGTTATACAGTCCCAAAAGATACTCGATAAGCTCAGCGCATGTATCTGACGTCGGAACATCGGGGAGTGAAAAACATGCTGTATATCTGCCCTCAAAGTGACACGTCGCATGCTTTCCTACAGTTATCACCATTGATTCGGGATCGCCGCTGACGATCTCGTCGGCATAGTTAAGCAGCTCGAGGTTATATCCTCCGCAAAGGCCGCGGTTTGATGCCATAACGACGTAGCAGACAGGCGCATTGGGGTTCTTTTGACAAACAGCTTGCGAAAGCTCGTTGCCGAAAAGCTCAAGCGTTTCGGCACTCGCTCTTTCGTAGGCGCGATAACTCTCAAGTACCTTTGATACCTTTGAAAGTTTTGCTGATGCGACGGTTTTCATAGCCGCTGATATTTTTTCGGTGGTTTTTATACTGTTCAGTCGTTTTTTCAGTTCACGCAGAGTGGGCATTACTGCACCTCACATATTGCCGCACGAAGAGCATCAAGCTCACTGTCAACCAATTTACGTCCGCTTTTGAGCATTTCGGCGATATCGGGATGAACCGACTCGATATAGTCGTAAAGGCGGTTTTCGTATTCGTCAAAGCTATCGTATTCCTCATCGGGCACAAGCTTTTCGGATACGGCAAAAAGGGTTAGAGCCATCTGCCAGTCCTCAAGCGGCGCGTATCTTCTCTGCTTTAAGGCGATCATCATGTTCTTGCCTGCCTGCAAAACGTCGCGGGTCTCGTTATCGACATCGGATCCGAACTGCGAAAACTCTGCAAGCTCGCGGTACTGCGCAAGTCGCATACGCAAGCTCGACGACATCTGCTTTAACAGCTTTGTCTGAGCGGAGCTTCCTACGCGGGACACCGAAAGTCCGACGTTGACGGCAGGGCGCTGTCCTTCGTTGAACAGCTCGCTGTCGAGGAATATCTGACCGTCGGTTATGGAAATTACGTTTGTGGGAATATATGCCGAAATGTCTCCCGCCTGGGTCTCAATTATCGGCAAAGCGGTAAGAGAACCTCCTCCAAGTTCCTCGGAGAGCTGAGCAGCTCTTTCAAGAAGACGGGAATGGAGATAGAATACGTCACCGGGATATGCTTCGCGGCCCGAAGGGCGGTGCAAAAGGAGCGAAAGCTCACGATATGCAACAGCGTGCTTTGAAAGGTCATCGTAGATGATAAGCACATCCTCGCCGCGATACATAAAATACTCACCCATAGCGCATCCCGCAAAGGGTGCGATATACTGGAGCGATG
>JAFXHW010000057.1 GCA_017533545.1 Clostridia bacterium | reverse complement strand
TGTGTACCGCGTAGATGCGCCAAAGGTTGACGTTAAAGGATTTGCAGGTGCCGGAGACTGCTTTTTAGCGGCATATCTGTATAAATATTCCCTCGGATGCGATATTCCGACCTGCCTCGCCTTTGCATCGGCGGCCGCGGCGGCCAAAGTCGAGATATCGGGCACTGCCGTACCCGATATGGCAGCAATCGAAAAATATACCGACAGAATTGTGCAAAAGATGTATATTTGAGTTCGATATTTGTCTATGGAAAGAAAGCATAACAAAAAGTTATTGTCATCGGCAAGAAATTTGCGAAAAAGCATGACAGATGAGGAAAAGCATCTTTGGTATGACTTTTTTAGGACATATCCAATAAAGTTTACCCGTCAGAAAATTTTGGGCAGATATATTGCAGACTTTTACTGTGCAAAAGCAAAACTCATCGTTGAGCTTGACGGATCGGAACACTACACAAAAGAAGGAAAAGAATACGATATAAGTCGAACGGCTTTTCTTGAAGAATATGGACTGAAAGTTATAAGATTTCAAAATTTTGAGATTCATAACAACTTTGAAGGTGTTTGCAAATATATCGACCGTGAAGTTAAAAAACAAATAGAATAAGTAAAACCGCTTATAATTTTCTTATTATTTTACAGAGAGATTGGTCCTGTTAAAGGCTCCCCTGTGTAAGGGGAGCTGTCACCGTAAGAATTGAGCACAGCGAAATTCTTTGGTGACTGAGGGGTTGTCTTTTAAATAGTATTCCACAATCCCTCCACCGCTTCGCGGTCCCCCTCCCTTTACACAAGGGAGGCTTATATCCGACCAATTTAGCATTATAATCTAAGTTGAAACAAAACAAAAAAATTTAAATAAAGAATAGGCTTATCATGGAAAGAAACAAACACAGACACGACGAAAACGAACCCATCGAATTTCCCGAACAGAAAATAGTAAACGTAGGAATGGAAAAGGAGGTCAAAAACTCCTTCATTCAGTACGCGATGTCGGTAATCATGTCGCGTGCTTTGCCCGACGTACGTGACGGTCTCAAGCCCGTTCACAGACGTATTCTCTACGCTATGTACGAGAATCATCACACCTATGACAAACCGTTCTACAAATCGGCATCGACCGTCGGTGACGTGCTTGGTAGCTATCATCCTCACGGCGACTCGTCGGTTTACGACGCGATGGTACGCTTGGCTCAGCCTTTCTCGATGAGATATCCTCTTATCGAGGGTCACGGTAACTTCGGTAACGTCGACGGCGACCAGGCTGCTGCATACCGTTACACCGAGGCAAGAATGTCACGTCTTGCCGACAAGATGCTTACAGATATTGAAAAAACAACTGTCGATTTCATGCCCAACTTCGACCAGAAGAAGCAGGAGCCGACAGTTCTGCCCGCGCGCTTCCCTAACCTGCTCGTAAACGGCTCGATCGGTATCGCCGTCGGTATGGCGACAAATATCCCGCCCCATAACCTCTGCGAGGTAATCGACGGTATTAACTGCGTTATCGACAATCCCGACGCTACCCTTGCCGACATTATGGAGCATATCAAGGGTCCCGACTTCCCCACTTACGCTGACATTTACGGTACCAACGGCATCATGGAGGCATACTCCACCGGACGCGGCCGAATCACCGTACGCGCTAAAGCCGAAATCGATGAGGAAAAGCGCCGCATTATCATCACCGAGATTCCTTATATGGTAAACAAGGCAAATCTCGTTGTTTCGATGGCAGACTGCGTTCGCGACAAGAAGATAGAGGGAATTACCGAGATTCGTGACGAGACCGGTCACCGCGGTATGCGCATCGTTGTTGAATACCGCCGCGATGCTAACGGTCAGATTATTTTGAATCAGCTTTATAAATACACTCAGCTTCAGGATACCTGCGCTGTTAACATGCTTGCCCTCGTCAACGGAGAGCCGAAGGTACTCACCTTAAAGCAGATGCTTGAGCACTATATTGCGCACCAGGATATGGTTATCCGCCGTCGTACCGAGTTCGATCTTAAGCGCGCAAAGCACGATGCCCATATCTACGAGGGATACAAGATCGCCATCGACTATATCGATGAGGTAATCGACATCATTCGTCACAGCGAATCGATATACGACGCAAAGCAGAAGCTCATCGAGCGCTTCGATCTTTCCGATGAGCAGTCTCAGGCAATAGTAGACATGACGCTCGGCCGTCTTTCGGGTATGGAGCGTACCAAGATCGAGGAGCGACTCCTCTCCCTTTATGCAACAATTACCGAGCTTGAGGGAATTTTGGCAGATGATATGAAGGTCAAAGAGATCATCAAGGGTGAGCTCGAGGATATCAGAAAGAAATTCGGCGACGAGAGACGCACTCAGATCATTCCCGTTGAAAACGAGATCATGATCGAGGACCTCATCGACCGCCACACCTGCGTTGTCACTCTCACTCACGCAGGATACATCAAGCGCATTCCGTCCGACACTTACAAATCGCAGGGCCGCGGCGGTAAGGGCGTTATCGGTATGGGAACGAAGGAAGAGGATTTCGTCGAGATCTGTCTTGCCGCACATTCTCATTCTTACCTCATGTTGTTCTCCAACCTCGGACGAGTTTATGTCAAGAAGTCGTACATGATCCCCGAGGCATCGCGCACGGCGAAGGGTTCGAATATAGTTAACATCCTCGACATTGCCGAGGGCGAAAAGATTACCGCAATGATATGCGTCGACCGCTTTGCCGATGACGAATATCTCACCATGATAACCAAGAAGGGTACCATCAAGCGTACCGCGATGAGCGAATATGCGATCCAGAGAAAGGGCGGCAAGATCGCGCTCTCGCTCGCTGACGGCGATGAACTGCTCTACGTTGCCCTTACAAACGGCGAGCGTGACCTCATGATCGCCACAAAGAGCGGTCTTGCGATTCGCTTTGCAGAAAAGAACGTCAGACCGATGGGCAGAACGGCAACGGGTGTCCGCGGAATCAAGCTCGTTCGTCCCGACGACTGCGTTGTCGGTGCTGTTGTTGTTGACGATGAAAAGAAGCTGCTTGTACTGACCGAACGCGGATACGGAAAGAGAGTTGAATTCGAAGAATTCACTACACACGGACGCGGCGGACAGGGTATGAAGTGTGTCAATGCCGAGAGAACGGGTGACGTTGCGGGCATTGTTGCGATATCCGACGACGACGATATTATTGCCATCACCGACGACGGTACTATGATCCGTACCGCGGCAAACGGCGTATCCGTTCAGGGTCGCGCGGCCGGCGGCGTTAAGGTAATCACTCCCGCCGATGGCGCGAAGGTTGCCAGCGTCACCGTCATTGCCGACGAGGAAAAGCTGGGCGACACTCCTGCGGAGGGCGACAACGCTCCTGCGGCTCCTGCGGAGGGCACTCCTGCGGCTCCTGCGGAGGGCAACGATACAGAAGCTGTTGAGGTAACGGAAGAATAAATTTCATCTGTAAGATATAACCGAGCAGAGGGATATTCGCTGTTTTTGCGTAGCAAAACCTGTTTCGTTCAGAAACAGGAAGCGAATTCCCGAAGAATTGAGCGTCAGC
>JAFXHW010000056.1 GCA_017533545.1 Clostridia bacterium | reverse complement strand
TTTGCGCTTCGTCAAGATAGCGGCGCAGAAGGTCCATAAGGGCGCTCACCTCGCGCTCGGGGCGCTTTGTGATATTTTCGGTAGAAAGAACGTAGACGGTTACCGCCTTGATGCCGATATCCCGGCAGTAGGTGGACACCCGTCTGAACGTTTCTGCCCCCGCGCGGTGGCCGAATTCACGGATCATCCCGCGCTTTTTCGCCCAGCGGCCGTTTCCGTCCATTATAAAGGCGATATGCGCGAGTCTTTCGTCCACCGTGCGGCGGGGAATATGTTTTTTTTCGTTTGACATCGTCAGATAGTCATTATTTCCTTGACTTTTGCCTCAGTGATCTTGTCAAGCTCCTTGATGTACTTGTCGGTAAGATCCTGAACTGCCTTTTCGGAGGATTTCTGCTCGTCCTCGGTCATTTCGCTCTTCTTCTTCATTGTCTTGCACATATCGTTAGCTTCGCGGCGAATGTTGCGAAGGGCAACCTTAACGTCCTCGCCCATCTTTTCGATCTGCTTTGTCAGATCGCGGCGGCGGTCTTCGGTGAGAGCGGGGAATATGAGGCGGATAACCTTACCGTCGCTCTGGGGGGGCATGCCGAGATCGGATGAGTTGATAGCCTTTTCGATAGCCTTGCAATCGGATGCCTTGAAGGGCTGGATAGCGATGGTGCGTGCATCGGCAACGCGAACGGTTGCGATCTGGTTGATGGGAGTGGGTGCGCCGTAGTATTCAACGAGAACCTTGTCGAGTACGGAGGGGTTTGCGCGTCCTGCGCGGATGGTGCCAAGCTCCTTTTCATAAACGGAGAGCGACTTTTTCATTTTTTCTTCGAAATTCTTGGTATCGAGTTTCATCTTTTTAAACTGCCTTTCATTTAAGATTTATTTGTTGGGTAGTTGTTCTTTTCTTTGATATCAGCCGCGGACGATGGTACCGATCTTTTCGCCCGAAATGGCGCGTACGATGTTGTCGGGGTTGTCAAGTCCGAAGACAAGAAGCGGAATGTGGTTGTCCTTTGCAAAGGTTGCGGCGGTCGAGTCGATAACTCCGAGCTCGTTTTGGATGATGTATTTGTAATCGCATTCCTCAAGCTTTACCGCATTGGGATCCTTTTTCGGGTCAGCGGTGTATATGCCGTCAATGTTTTTGGCAAGCATAACGATGTCGGCATTGATCTCGGCGGCACGCATAACTGCGGCGGTGTCGGTCGAGAAGAAGGGGTTTCCTATGCCGCAGCCGAAGATGACTACGCGTCCGAGATCCAGGTGATGATCTGCCTTGTTGCGGATGTAGGGCTCGGCGAACTGCTTCATTTCGATAGCGGTCATAACGCGCGTTTCAAGTCCGAGCTTTTCGAGCGGATCCTGGAAAGCGAGAGCGTTTATTGTGGTTGCGAGCATTCCCATGTGGTCGGCGCGGGTGCGGTCCATGCTTTCACCCTGTCTGCCTCTCCAGATATTGCCCGCGCCTACTACGATGCTCATCTGAACGCCCATGTTGCAGCATTTTTTGATGTCATCGCAGATTATGCGGATAATGTCGAAGTCGAGAATGGATTTGTCTTTACCGGCAATTGCCTCGCCGGACAGCTTGAGAAGTACACGCTTGTACGCCGGTGCGGTGGTTTTTTCGGTCATTGTCAGCGCTCCTTTATTATATTTATTCTTATTCTATAATATTGTACCTTAAAAGTGTGATTTTGTAAATACGTAAAGTGTAAATTGAATAATAAATTTTTGAGTATTTTTATAGTATATTGTTCATTTTATTACTATTGACTAACTGCGACAGTAAGTGTTATAATAAAGTGGGGTAGTATGATGATACGCAAAACGCCCGCAAAAACATGACGAAAGGCCGCAAAGTGACGTGAGATTTGCCGCGGAAAAGATGACAGAGAAAGCAACGTACAACAAAAAAAGTGTGGCCGTTATGTCGGCGCTTCTAATGGCAATGCTGACGCTCGTGTCGGGTTTTGTCAATTTTGCATACAGACTGAATTTTGACGGCATAAGCGGCGAGATGTGCGCGGTTTTTTCGCTTATTACTCTCACCTTTTACACCACCACAGCCGTGCTTGCTTTTTCGGAAGGGCGAAAGAGCGTTATCCTTTTCGGACTGGTCTTTTGGAGTCTTTCTCTTGTGGGTGCGGTGTTTTATTCCCTGCAGGTGATCGGCGGCGTGACGATAGATACCCTGCCGCACGGCGTTGCCTTTACAAGAATCATCTATGCCCTGCTTACCCTGCCGGTAACGGCGTACGGCGCGGTAATCGAGTCGTCCGGGCTTTATGCGATCAAGCTTTTGCTTGCTTTTTTGCCGACAGTGCTCTTTTTGGCGTTTTACATATTTGCTCTTGCGTCGGGCTCGAAAAAGAGGGATGAATAAGATGGACAAAAAAGAAAAGCTGAAAATTTCTCTGCCCATAATCGTCGAGGGCAAATACGACAAGGTCCGCCTTTTGAGTGTGTGCGATGCACATATTATTGTCACCGATGGCTTCGGCATATTCCGCGAAACCGAAAAAAAAGCTTTGCTTCGCCGCCTTTGCGAAAAATCCAAGGTGATAGTGCTCACCGATGCCGACGGCGGAGGACTTGTCATCCGCTCGTATCTTAAAAAGATTTTGCCGCCCGATCGGGTGATAAATCTCTATATTCCGCCCATTGAGGGTAAGGAGCGGCGCAAGGATGAGCGGTCGAAAGAAGGACTTTTGGGAGTCGAGGGCATGGAAAACGAGCTTCTTTGCTCGCTTTTGGCGCCATATGGCGGCGATGAGCCTTTGACGGGTGAAAAGAGCCCCGTTACAAAGGCAGAAATGTATGCCGACGGACTTTTCGGGCGCGATATGAGCGCCGTGTTGCGAGAGCGGCTTCTCAAAGAGCTCAACTTGCCGAAAAACCTCTCGTCGAATGCGCTTGTC
>JAFXHW010000008.1 GCA_017533545.1 Clostridia bacterium | reverse complement strand
TCCATCACAAGCTTTGATCGCACGCGCGCTTATATCAAAATTGAGGACGGCTGTGAGAGCCGTTGCACCTATTGCATCATTCCCGATGCGCGTGGTCCGATCCGTTCCAAGCCTGCTTGCGACGTCATCGACGAGGTACGGGGCAACAACATCAATCTTCGTCCCGACGAAAAAGTCACCGTTCTGCAGCTTTTAAATGCGCTCATCGTTGGAAACTCCAACGATGCGGCGGTCGTTTTGGCCGTCGAAGCGGCGGGATCGGTGGGTGCATTCGTTATCAAGATGAACGAGCTTGCCAAAAAGCTGGGCGCTTCGAACACCTTTTATACCAATCCTACCGGTATGCACGACGACGATATGGTAACCACCATATCGGACACCGCAAAGATCGCGATGTACCTCAACCGCTACGACATCTTTACCGAGATTGCGCAAAAAGAATTTTACATTCTCGAAAAGACCAATAAGTCCCGCGAGAGAAAGATATTCAACCGCAACTATTTCATCAACACCCAGACCGAGTACATCTACTATTCTCCCTACGTCAAGGGTATGAATGCGGGTGCTACCGAAGAAGCTGGATACTGCGTTGTTGCATCGAGCGAATACCGCAACTCGGAGTATCTTTGCATCGTAATGGGCTCGGAATCGGACGACAACTACATCTATTCATTCAGAGATGCCGGACTTATGCTTACCTGGGCATACCGAAGCTATGCCTACCGTACGGTTTTGAAATCGTCTGACATAATCTGCTCCGTTCCCGTACGTCTTTCAAGCCAGACCGACACAATTGCCATAATGCCCTCCGTCGGAATCGAGCTTTATCTGCCGAATGAAGCGGTCGTGGGCAAGGACGTCACGATAAGCTGGCTTCTCGATGTTGACGAGCTGACAGCTCCCATCGAGGAAAACACCGTTGTCGGAAAAGTCACCCTGCTTTACGAAAACAAGGTCGTCGGACAGACCGATCTCGTTACAAAAACGGCCGTCGCAAGAAGTGACTACCTTTATATAATGTCGCTCGCCGAGCGTTTCTTTAAAAGTCCTGCCTTTATCGTCATCGCAGTACTTATCGTGATCAGCACGATAGGATACATCGCGTTCAGCGTTGTAACAAATACAAGACGCCAAAGACAGATCAAAGCCAGACAGGAAATGAGCGAAAAGAAGATCATCAAATAACAAAGAAGGTTGTTTTAATTGAAATACTTGTCATCTGCCGAAGTTGACCTTTGCCAGCTTCGGTCAAATTACAATACGATATGCGATCTTGCCGCTCCCGCACGCGTAATAGCGGTCGTCAAGGCCGATGCCTACGGGCATGGGGCGATTGAGTGTGCAAAGGCGCTCTATGATGCCGGAGCACGCTACTTTGCCGTGGCAAATCTCGCAGAGGCTCTTGAAATAAAGCCACATATCAAGGACAGCGGTCTGCTCATTTTGGGTGCGACGTCGCCCGATGACGTGAACGAGCTTATCGACAACGGCATTTCTCAGACGGTTTATTCGCTTGACTATGCAAGAGTTCTTTGTAACAATATCCCGAGCGGCAAAAGGCTCATCTGCCATTTAAAGCTCGACACCGGCATGAACCGACTCGGCTTTGAGGCGCTGTATAAAGAAAACATATCTTCACCCTCCCTTTTGCAGATGATCGAGGTCTGCACGATGGAAAAGCTCTGCTTTGAGGGAGTGTTCACCCACTTTGCTCAGTCGGACACGCCCTCATCGGAGATGACCGATATGCAGTTCGCCCGATTCGGCATCACCCTCGACGCTTTGAAAAAAGCAGGCATCACCTTTTCTATCCGCCATGCATCGAACAGCGCGGCAATCTACAATTATAAAAACACCCACCTCGACATGGTACGCGCGGGCATCGTGCTTTACGGATTTGATCCCTCGCCCGACACCTCTGCCATCGGATGCAAGCCGATCATGACGCTCAAAACCACCGTCACCCATGTGCATACCCTCAAAAAGGGGGAGGGAGTAGGCTACGGATCTACATACATCGCCGAACGCGATATGAAGATCGCCACCCTCGCCATCGGATACGCCGACGGATTCGTCCGCGCCTATTCGGGAGTAAATTCTCTTTCCGGCGAGATCGGATCGGTATACATAAAGGGCAAAGAAGCCCCAATCGTCGGCCGTATATGCATGGATCAGTGCACGGTATGCGTTGACGGCATCGAGGTAAATGATGGCGACGAAGCCATCGTATTTGACTCTGTCCATACCGCTGACCGTCTTGCGCGGGCGGCAAACACGATCAATTACGAGGTGACGTCGATACTGACGCGAAGAGTGAAAAGAGAATATATTCGGTAATATATTAAGCACCGTTTGCCGTAAAAATCGGCAAACGGTGCTTTATTTTTCTTTATTCAATTATAGATTTGATCACCGAAACAAATTCATCCTCAGTCAGTCCTTCGGATACCGCCCTGAATCCTGCACCGCCGTACATGAATTCAGCGCAATAGATCTCTCCATCTCCCAATACTCCGATAAAAACATCATAGCCTTTAATTACTGACATCATTTCTTTATCATATTCTGTTAAATAGAAACTAAAAGGAAGTTTTTCCTTTGCAACACAAATGCTAAAACCCTTCGTGTCGTCCTCGCTGACAAAGCGCAGAATATTTGCGTCATGGTAAATATCACCTTCTCCGCCGCCTCTTTTGTAAATACCGAACGGATCACTTTTTTCAACCGTGAGCCCGAGATCAGTCGGCGGTTCGGGAAAAATGTCTACACCATAATACTCTTTCAGCTCGTCAGCAGTCATATTTACAAAATCATCGAGCATGAGTGCAATGTACATTGTGGGCTTCGGAATTGAATCTATGGAATACAAAACTATTTTGTCTTCATCGTCTGTACCTGTGGTAACGTCGGGTATATTAGCCGTTGTGTCCTCGACATATCTATCGGTATTCTCCACAGTACTGTCTTCACTTACGCTTTCCCCGACAATAGGATCCGGCACAGTAAGCGCGCCGCCCTTATATACAGCAATTCCGAGTAAAACCACAAAAGCAACGCAGCACATCGAAGACACACTTTTTATCATCATATTTTTCTTTTTGTCACGTTCAAATTGATAGACCTCTCTTTTTTTTAAAAGATCGAGTGTTATTTGTTCACAGCTCTTCATAAACGAATCCCTCCTTTATAAGCTCGTTTTTCAAAGCATTCTTTGCACGGTACATGAGATTTTTCATCTGCCGCGCATTCTTTTTCATAATCTTTCCCGCATCGGTGTGCGAAAAATTTTCAAAATAGATCAGATACAACACATGCCTGTATTCATCCTTCAGCTCTTTAAGCGCCTTATAAAGCACCGATTTTCTTTCCTCTGCAATATACATGTTTTCAAGGTCGCTCTCATCTGACAATACCCCTTCGATATCACTGATCGAGAGGTCGGATTGTTTGGAATTATGCCTTATATAATCTATCGCCACGTTTCGCCCGACTGTATACAGGTAAGTTTTGAAAGAATATTTTTCGCTGAACTTAGGCCTTTTGACAATTATCTTAAAGAACGTTTCTTCCATCAGCTCTTCTGCAAGATAAATATTGTTTACATAACCGTTGATGAAAAAAATCAAGCCGTCTTTATGGTCTTTCACTATTTCGCAAAGCGCACTGTCGTCGCCGTTTAAAAAGCAGTTATATCTTATTGCGTCCTTATCCATTGCCTCTCCTTTCTGCCGTTTTCGAAATGCATTTCACTTATTAAACGCACGAACGGCGAAAAAGTCTCACATATATAAAAAACGGAGATTTAAATCTCCGTTTTTTTACATTTCGCTTTGTCTTAGCACCATTTCCATCCACTGCTGTTTTGTAATCAGCACGGTACGCGGCTTTTGCCCGTCGGGCGGGGAAACGATTCCGCGCGCTTCCATAGAGTCGATAAGCTTTGCGGCGCGGCCGTATCCGAGCTGGAGTCGGCGCTGAATGAGCGACGTCGATATCTTGCCGCTTTCAAGCGCAAGCTCGATAGCCACCTTAAGCATAGGATCGGCATCGCCGTCGTCGTCGGATATATCGCCTCCAACGGCGCCCTTCTTACTGTCGACACACTTTTCGGCCTCGCGCTCGATCGAATCGATGACGTTATCGTCGTATTGAGGCATGCCGTAGTTGGATTTGATGAATTCGAGTATCGCATCTATCTCGCGCTCGCTGACGTATGCGCCCTGAACGCGTATCGGCTTCTGACCGACGGCGGCATAGAGCATATCACCGCGTCCGATGAGCTTTTCAGCTCCCGCGATATCAATAATGGTACGCGAGTCGACCTGCGACGCCATGGTAAAGGCGATTCGCGAAGGTACGTTTGCCTTGATAAGACCGGTTACAACGTTAACAGACGGACGCTGAGTACCGATAATGAGGTGCATACCTGCCGCGCGCGCCTTCTGCGCGATACGGCATATCGATTCCTCGACGTTGTCCTTGGCCATCATCATAAGGTCGGCAAGCTCGTCGATGATGATAACGATCTGGGGCAGTATCTCCTTTGTCGGGTCGTCCTTTGCAACGCTGTTATATCCCTTGATGTTGCGCATTCCGACTTCCTCGATAAGAGTGAATCGGCGCTCCATTTCGCCAACGGCCCAGGCAAGCGCACCTGCCGCCTTCTTGGGATCGCTGACTACGGGAACTATAAGGTGAGGAAGTCCGTTATAGATATTAAGCTCAACCTTTTTCGGGTCGATAAGGATAAGCTTTAGCTCTTCGGGCTTCGATTTATAAAGGAGGGAAACGATAAGGCTGTTTATACATACCGACTTACCCATACCGGTTGCACCGGCGATAAGCAAGTGAGGCATTTTGGCGATATCGATAAGTATGGGATCGCCCGCAACGTCCTCGCCAAGGCAGGCGGTCAGACGGCTTTGCGATTCACGGAATCGCTGAGTATCGATAAGCGAGCGCAGATATACCGTTTCGACAACGCGGTTGGGCACTTCGATTCCCACCGCCTGCTTACCGGGTATGGGCGCTTCGATACGTACGCCGGTGGTGGCAAGGTTGAGCGATATGTCGTCGATGAGGTTGAGTATAGAGCGTACCTTGACGCCCTCCTCGGGCGCAAGCTCGTAGCGAGTGATTGTAGGTCCGCGGGATACGTTGATTATGCGTGTGCGCACCTTAAATGAAGTAAGGGTATCAACGAGCTTCTTGGCGGTCGATTGGAGCTCCTCGCTTATATCGGCGTTGGTGGGCTGAGGACCCATGGTCAGCAGCGATACGGGCGGGAAAATGTATTCGGGGGGAGCTTCTTTTACATAGCTTTCGGGCACAAGCTCCTCTGCCGCGGGATTACGGGTAACATCGAGAGTGGCTTCGTCGTCATCTTCAACATCGTCAAAATCTTCTCCGTCATTCTTCTGTCCCTCGGTTACCCTCTTTATAATCTCATCGGAAAGAGGTCCGCCGTT
>JAFXHW010000055.1 GCA_017533545.1 Clostridia bacterium | reverse complement strand
TATTCCATATACTGCTCGAATATAAGCGATATCGGGATATCGTATATCGAAAGTTTGTTTTTGTGGATCAGATGCAGCAGAAGATCGAGCGGACCTTCAAACGCCTCCAAATGAAATTTAATATCTTCAAACGCCATTTTTTACCTCGCCACACTTTAAAATGCAGCAATAATTTATTTTGAAAATCTGTAACTGTATGAAGGGATATTAACGATTGTTTTTAACCTCGCTACACTTTAAATGCAGCAATAATTTATTTTGAAAAAATCACAGTCCCGGAATAAGACAAACCACATACGTCATAGCATTGATGATCGCAGACACAGCCCCTGATATCGGAACAGTCAGAATATCGGTCCAGAGCAGCAACATGAAGCCTATCATGATGTATCGCTCGTATTTCATTATACCGAAATAGTATTTTGCCGGCAAAAAGACGAACAGAACTCGGGAGCCGTCAAGGGGCGGAATAGGGATCATATTGAAAACGGCCAGCGACACGTTAAGGGTAGCAAAGGTTGCAAGGAGCAATATGATCGCGTAGGCGAAGTTTTCATTCATGCCGGACGGTGCCAGGGCATAGAACAGACAGTACAAAAACACGCCTATAAAGCCGAGCAAAAGGTTTGACACGGGTCCTGCCAAAGCGGTAAGCGCCATTCCCTTTTTGCGGTCTTTGAAATTGTGTGTCATTATCGGCACAGGCTTTGCCCAGCCCACGCCGAAAAAGAGCATACAAAGTGTGCCTATCGGATCGAGATGACGCAAAGGATTAAGGGAAACACGGCCGGTCATTGCGGCGGTTTTGTCCCCCATCTTTGCGGCAACGTACCCGTGAGCCGCTTCGTGAACGGTAAGAGCAATGAGGATGCAGGGAATCCTTATCAATAATTCTAAAATACGTGACGTATCAAATAAATCTCTGAGCATTACTTTTCCTATAATAAAAATTATTTATCCAGACGGACAAGATCTCCATAGCTTTCTCTTTCAACGGCTATGTAGCTTTTGCCGTCCTTTACCATAACAACGGGCGGACGGGGGATTCTGTTATAGTTCGACGCCATTGAGTAGTTATATGCGCCCGTTACCAGCACGGCAAGGATATCGCCGCGCGAGCAGCGCTGGATCATTGCATTTTCGGCAAGAAGATCTCCGCTTTCGCAGCAGCGTCCGGCTATTGTGCAAGGATAGTCTTTGGCATCACACGCTCGGTTAGCGATAACGGGGGTGTATATCGAGCCGTAAAGTGTATATCTCGGATTGTCGGGCATACCGCCGTCTACCGACACATAGTTGCGGAAAGAGGGTATCTCGCGCACAGTACCGACAGTATAAAGGGTAAGTCCCGCACCTGCCACGATCGAACGTCCGGGCTCCAGATTAATGCGGGGCATCGCGATATCGAGCTCGCCCGCAAGCGCTTTGACGTGAGAGGCAAGCACGCCGATCATCTCGTCGTAATCGATTACGGGATCGTCCTCGGTGTATCTCACTCCAAATCCGCCTCCCAAGTTGAGTGCGCGGATCGTGTGTCCCGTCTTGTCGCGGATCTCGGCGATAAATCGCATCATAATATCGGCGGCATCGGCAAAGGGCGATATATCGAATATCTGTGAGCCGATATGGCAATGAAGTCCGTAAAGCTCCAGATGGGGCTGTTTTAAGGCGTATTTTACCATTTCGAGCGCCTGACCCGTCGATATCGGACTGCCGAATTTGGAATCAACGCTTCCGGTGATGATCTTACGATGGGTGTGAGGATCGATTCCGGGAGTAATACGCAGATATATACGCTGATTTTTGCCCATCTTCTCGCAGAGCGATTCAAGGGCCGTAATCTCCTCGTAATTGTCGCATACGATCACTCCGACGCCCTCTTTTAAAGCAAACTCGAGGTCGGCATCGGTCTTATTGTTGCCGTGAAAATAGATCTTCGAAGCATCAAAGTCGGCCGAAAGCGCGGTATAAAGCTCTCCCGGCGAAACAACATCAATGCTCATACCCTCACTTTTGACGATACGGTATATCTGCTTAAAGGAAAGCGCCTTTGAGGCAAACAGCGGCTCGCTGTCGTCGCCGAAATGCTTCTGCATCGACGACTTATACAGTCGGCACATATCGCGTATATACTGCTCGTCGAGTATGTAGGCGGGCGTACCGTACTGTTCGGCAAGCTCAACGGTATCAAGGCCGCGTACGGTAAGATGTCCGCGATCATTTATGCTGAAATGGGGATACAGAATGTAGGACATAGATCGTTTTCCTTTACAAAGAAAAGTTGCGTGATATTATTTTATTGCTTCAAAAATAGTCTTCCAGAGCTCGTCCTTACCCTCGCCGGTAAGGGAGGAAAAGGGGATAATGCTCTCGGGCTCGACGGGGATCTTTGCATAGGCGGCGGCGCGCTGGGTCTTATTGAGCTTGTCGCATTTGGTTGCCGCAATGACATACGGTGTTTTTGTTGCGTTGAGCCAATTGATCATGTTGATATCGTCGGCGGTCGCGCCCACCTTCATATCGATAAGCTGAACACAAAGATCGGGAGCGTATGCACGGAAATAGGTGTCGCCGAGCAGCAAAAGACGCTCTCTTTCCTGGGGAGTGCGTTTTGCAAAGCCGTAACCGGGTAAGTCGACCAAAAAGAGCTGTTTGTCAATATCGTAAAAATTGACGGTTATCGTTTTGCCGGGTTCACCCGACACTCTCGCCAGCGATTTTCTGCCGAGAATGGTATTTATAAGCGAGCTTTTACCGACGTTTGAACGGCCCGAAAAACAGACCTGCGGTTTATCGGTCGCGGGAAACTGTTCGGGTATACCGCAAACGTGGGCAAGAGATGCGTTTTGAATCTTTATTGCCATTTGCTGTCCTCTCCTTTAATATATGTCAGCGGCTGATGCGGGTGCGGGCAGGAGTCTTCTTTTCGGGTACATTTGCGATTATATCCGCTTTGGCTTTGGCACATTCAGCCGTTTTTGCACTTGCATCGGCAATGGGAAGCTCTTCCTTTCTGACAAGCGCATGCATCAGCACGTCGGATGCGGTTTTGCAGCAGATAAAGGTAAGGCTTTCGCGTACAGTCTTGTCGATATTGACAAGATCGCGCTCGTTTTCGGCGGGGATAAGAACGGTCTTCACTCCCGCGCGATATGCGGCCATGGTCTTCTCTTTAAGTCCGCCGATGGCAAGTACACGTCCGCGAAGGGTGATCTCACCAGTCATTGCAACGTCGCGGCGAACGGGTGTTCCCGAAAGCTCGCTGACCATTGCGGTAGTGATAGTCACGCCTGCCGAAGGGCCGTCCTTCGGCACTGCCCCCTCGGGCACGTGGATATGGATATCCTTTGTTTTATAAAAGTCGGCATCAATACCGAGCTCAGCATGATGCGAGCGGATATATGTGATCGCCGCATGGGCAGATTCCTTCATAACGTCGCCTAGCGAGCCTGTAAGCTCGAGTTTGCCGTTACCCGGCATTACTGCGACCTCCACCTTCAAAAGATCTCCTCCGACTTCGGTATATGCAAGGCCGTTTACTACGCCGATCTCGTTTTCTTCGGCGATGGTCTCGGGCATGATCTTGCGCGGGCCGAGATATTTTGCAATATTCGACGCGGTGATGCTCAGCGTCTTTGCTCCGCTTTCGAGCAGATGCTTTGCTCCCTTGCGGCAAAGTGAGCCGATCTCACGTTCAAGATTGCGCACACCCGCCTCGGCGGTGTAATGGTCTATCATTTCAAAGACGGCGCTGTCGGCGATCTTTAAAATGCGTCCCGACAGTCCGTGGCGTTTGAGCTGCTTTGGAATGAGGTGATGCTTTGCTATCGAAAGCTTTTCGTTGCGCGAATAGGAGTGCAGCTCGATGATCTCCATACGGTCGATAAGGGGACGCGGTATGGTATCGAGGCTGTTGGCCGTGCAGATGAATACGCAATCGCTGAGATCGAGCGGCAGCTCTACGAAATGGTCGCGGAAGGTCTTATTCTGCTCGGAATCGAGCACCTCAAGCATTGCCGATGAAGGATCGCCATGCGAATCGCGGGTCATTTTATCGATCTCGTCGAGAAGAATGAGAGGATTGCGCACGCCCGCCTGAACGATGGCATTGATGATTCGTCCGGGCATCGCGCCGACGTAGGTCTTGCGATGACCGCGGATGTCTGCCTCGTCGCGGATACCGCCGAGCGATACGCGCACGTATTTGCGCTTCATAGCGGTGGCAATGGAGCGTCCGATAGAGGTCTTACCCGTGCCGGGAGGTCCCACAAGGCAGATTATCTGATGGCGCAGTTCGGGATTGAGCTGTTTTACTGCGATAAATTCAAGAATTCTTTCTTTTACCTTTTCAAGTCCGTCGTGGTCGCGCTCGAGTATCTTTTCGGCGGCCTCAATGTCATTGCGGTCACGCGAGAGCTTGCACCACGGGATCTCGAGGCAAACGTCGAGATAGTTGCGCAAAACCGAGCTTTCGGCAGACGCATAGGGCATTTTTGCGAGCTTTTTAAGCTCCTTTGTCAGCTTTTCCTCAACCTCTTGGGGAAGATGAGCATCCATGATCTTGGCGAAATATTCGTCGATCTCCTCGTCGCCCGAATCTCCGAGCGGAAGATCGGCACCCTGTCCGAGCTCGTTCTGGATCACCTTGATTTGCTCGCGCAGATAGTACTCGCGCTGATTCTGGTCGATCTGCTCGCGTACGCGGCGGTGGATCTCGCTTTCGGTGCGCATGATGAGCAGCTCCGATTCCATGATGTAGCTGAGCAGCTCAAGGCGGCGAAGGGGCTCAAATTCCTCGAGCACCTTTTGCTTGTCCTCATATCTTATAAGCACGTTGCAGGCAACAAAGTCGGCAAGTATTCCGGGCGATTTGAGCGATTTAACGGTGAGCGAAAGCTCGGGCGAGAAACGGGGCAGATACTCGATGAAATTATCGAGAGCATCGTGTGTTCCCTGCACCAAAGCCTCTCCGCGAACGCCTCCGTTGTCGTGTACCTCGATCGATTTTATGAGAAGCTCGGCGTGCATCGGATTTGCGTTGTCGTCGTATTCAACGACGGTTGCTCTTGCTTTGCCGTCAACAACAATTCGTACTCCTCCCTCGGGAATATGTACGAGCTGCTTTATTTTACCGACGGTTCCTACCGTGTACAGATCTGCGGCAGTGATCTTTTCCTTTGCCATATCCTTTTGTGAAACAAAGAATATTTGTTCACCTAATTTTTCTGCCTCCTCGCAGAGTGCGGCATGAGCCTTTGAATTGATCTCGAAACTGATCGGGATCGAAGGGAATACAACAAGGCCGCGCACCGGCACAACGGGGAGATTTAGTTTTTCGATTTTTTCTGTATACTTGGGCATTTTATCTTTTTTCCTTTTTTGGATAAATATCGTATTTTTAAAAAATGGCGACAATAAGTCGATTTTAATAATACATTATATCATATATACGCGTTCTTGTCAAATGCAATAACATAAACTATTTATGAATAATAATCCTTTCGGTGTCAAACTAATCCCCTTATGCATACCCTATCAACGGAGACGTTTCCAAAGCAAGGTATAAAACAAACGAGAAAGGAAGAAAAGAAATTGAACAACCAATGCAAAACGATGCGCTCAGCACCTCAATTACAGCGCGAAAAATGCGAATACCCCATGCTCGCGATGGTGTATGCACCCTGCCAAAGCTGGCGCAAGATATACGACAAAGAAACTGCGCTCGTCAAAGGAACAATATTCGGAGAACTCGATAAGCCGTTTATGGGTTATGGCAAAGTGAGAGGATGCGAGGTAAGGCGATGAACGAATTTGAAAGAAATCATCTGCTCCGTCAGGTGCAGATGTGCCAATTTGCACTTGTCGACTGCTCCCTCTATCTCGATTCCCATCCCGATTGCCACGAAGCCGTCGAATACTTTGAAGAACATCTGGAGCACTATCGCAAAGCCGTAGCCGCCTACGAAGAACACTGTGGGCCGATCACACAAAAATCCGCCGTCAAAAACGGCAGATGGACGTGGAACGACTCGCCCTGGCCCTGGGAAATATGCCGATAAAGGAGGAATAAAACAATATGTGGAGCTATGACAGAACACTTCAGTACCCGGTAAAGATCAAAAATCCCAATCCGGCAATGGCGAAGATCATAATCACCCAGCTTGGCGGTCCCGATGGTGAACTCGGCGCATCGCTGCGCTATCTTTCGCAGCGTTTTTCGATGCCCGACAGAAAGATCGTCGGCATGCTGACCGATATTGGAACCGAAGAACTTGCTCATGTCGAGATGATATCGGCCATCGTATATCAGCTCACCCGCAATCTTTCGATCGACGAGATCAAGCGTCAGGGATTTGACACCTACTTTGTCGACCACACCACCGGAGTTTATCCGCAAGCGGCATCGGGTGTTCCCTTTTCGGCCATGACCTTTGCCGTAAAGGGTGACGTGCTTGCCGACCTTAACGAGGACCTCGCAGCCGAGCAGAAAGCGCGCGTTACATACGACAACATACTGCGTCTGGCAGATGACCCCGACGTTATCGACGTAATACGATTCTTACGTGAGCGCGAGATAGTACACTATCAGCGCTTTGCGGAATGCCTCACGATCGCGCAGGACCATTTCGCAAATCAGTCCAATATGTATGCCGTAAACCCGTCGTTCGACCCCAAAGGCTGCTGAGTGTCATCATAAACAACCGTGCTGCGCTGGTCTGTATACAGTATCCGGACATCACGGCAATAATGAAAAATACGAGAGCATTTCGGTGTCTCTCGTATTTTTCATGCAACGCAACAAACAAAAGCATCCTTCATGTGCATTGAAAAAATTTCCGCTTCGCTATTGACAAAGGAACAAAACCGTGGTACAATACCATTCAAGAAATTTTACGAAAGGAGGAGAATACAATGACCAACCGCACTTGTAATTGCAATTCTGTCAAAATTAACGTACTCGCCTCCGAGGATAGTAAGGTATAACGCGTCATTTAACCGATGATCTGTTTTCCCGGTGCGTAGAGTTACGCCCCGGGGATTTTTGTTTATACGGCAATAAAGCACCCGCGGCGGCTCGTCACGGGTGCTTTATCTTTTCTTTCGGAGATAAACCATCAACTGAAAATCAAAGACAAAAATGAAAAAACTGATTGAATTACTGAAACCCTATCGAAAAAAGCTTGCGGGAGTTGCCTTGATCGACGGCATAGGCATGATCTGCTCGCTTTTAATGCCCTTCGTTATGAGCGAGATCGTCGAAAAAGGCATCTCGGAGCAGAATATACACCTTGTGTGGCAATACGCAATAATAATGGTATTTTTGGCAATCGTATCGGTTTCATCAAACGTTGTTAGCGCAAAGCTCAACACCGCTGTTTCTGCGGGCTATTCATCCGATCTCTGCCGCATAACCTTTGAAAAAATCAATTCCCTTTCCTACACGAATTACACGAAAATCGGCCCCTCTGGACTTTTGACGAGAGCTACCGATGATATTTGGCACGTCGAGGGCACTGTCACAAGCCTGCCTTACACCCTTTTTACCGTGCCCGTTATGTTTGTCGGGTCGGCAGTTTTGGCTTTTTTAGCAGATCCCGTTTTGTCGGCTGTATTTATGCTGTCGATCCCTCCGATTCTTATTTTGGTACTTGTTCTTATGCGCCCTCTTTATGATATGTGGGATAAATCGGACAAGTACGTTGATATGCAGAATAAAATCGTCAGAGAACGACTGTCGGGGCTCCGTGTGGTAAGAGCCTTCAACAACGAGGATCGCGAGCACGGCAGAGCGAAATTCGCAACCGAGGAAATGGCAAAGTATATGATACGCGCAAACACACGCGGAGG
>JAFXHW010000054.1 GCA_017533545.1 Clostridia bacterium | reverse complement strand
GAGGAAGAACTGAAGGATCTCAAACAATTTCTTGCCAACGTTCGCAAGTACACCGATCCCGAGGAACTGACCGCAGAAATGCTTAACGATTTGGTTGATAAGATACTTGTCCACGCTCCCGATAAGAGTAGCGGACACAGAAAACAAAAAATCGAGATTTACTACAATGCTGTCGGCATCATTAACCTGCCCACCTCCAAAGAGGACGATTGCATCGTGCTTCACGGCAGAACCAAGGGCAATAAAGAAGCTGTATAAAACAGCAAGAGGTATTGTGACCCAAATCGGTCACAATACCTCCTACATACAAATACTTCCTTATGGGGCGGCAACTTCCTTTAAAACACGAATAAATTCTTCGCGCGCAAAGGGTGAAAAGACGCTTATAACAGTATCGAAATGCGCGTCGGGGCAGGGGATGGCATAGACCGATGCCACGGCATAGTCGATGCCGTTTTCGGCTTTTCGCTTGCAAGCCGACGCTATGGCGTGCTTTGATATATCTATAGCTGCGACCTTTCCGTTATCGAGCGCATCCGATACGGCTGCCGTGTAATATCCCTCGCCGCAGCCTGCGTCGAGCAGACGTCCCTTCTCGGGAGTATATTTTGCGGAAAAACTGCAGAGTGAGTCACGCATCGGCGCATAACAGCCAAGCTCCAAAAAGCGCTTGCGGGCGCTGACCATCATCTTGTCATCGCCGTGCGATGCGGATGATCCGACGGTTAAGTTAACGTATCCGACAGCGGCGCGGTCGTATGAATGACCCTTTTCGCAGACGAGCGATTTTTCCTTTTCCGAAAGGGGCTCATGGCAGATGGGACATAAGAAATTTGTCATGATTCAAACCTGTTTTTTCGTTTTTGTTGTATTAATTATACCCCTGTTTTTACTTTCGGTCAAGAGGGAATGAATAAATTCCAAAGCGCATTTACCATAGAGCATAGTATCACGCCGAAAACAGTAGGCAGCAAAAAGGCGACGAGCGTCCATTTGATGCTTTTCGTTTCCTTTTTTACCGTCAGAAGAGTAGTGGCACACGGCCAGTGGCAGAGCGAGAAGATTATGAAACAGACAGCAGTTTTGACAGTCCAGCCGTTTGAAGTAAGAAGCGAAAAAAGAGCCGATGTGTCGCCGACGTCACTTATTACCGCGCTTGCAGAATATGCACTTACGGCGATTGGCAAAACGATCTCGTTTGCCGGAATACCGATGATAAACGCCGAAAGTATCACTCCGTCAAGCCCCAAAAATCGGCCCAAGGGATCAAAAAAATCGGTGACGATGGAAAGAAGAGTGGCATTTCCTATTTTAATTGCTGTTAGGGCGGCAAGAACGAGTCCGAATGGAGCTGCAACCGCTATCGCACGGCCGAGTACGTAAAGCGTACGGTCGAAAACCGAGCGTACTATCGTTTCGCCGATCTTTGGCAATCGGTACGGCGGAAGCTCAAGGGTAAATTCCGATGGCGTGCCGCGAAGAAGAGTGGCGCAGAGCAGAGCGGACGAAAGCAAACTTAACAGCGCCCCCACGATTATGATGAACGTCAGTGAGAGGGCAGACACAATCGAGGACGAACAGATACCGATGGTGAAAAAGATCGACGAAAGGGCGATGATCGTCGGAAACCGACCGTTGCAGGGCATAAACGAGTTTGTCAGAATTGCCACCAGCCTCTCTCGCGGCGAGTCGATTATGCGGCATCCCGTCACTCCGACGGCGTTGCATCCGAGTCCCATGCACATGGTAAGTGACTGTCGTCCGCAGGCGCGGCATTTTTCAAAAACAAAATCGGTATTAAAGGCGATGCGCGGGAGAAATCCCATATTTTCGAGCAGAGTAAAAAGCGGGAAAAATATCGCCATCGGGGGAAGCATTACCGACACTACCCAGGCGCTCGTGCGGTATACTCCAAAGAGAAAAAGGTGGATTATTATATCCGGTGTGCCAATATTTTCGAGCAGTACGAGCAATTTGTCTTCGACGGAAAAGAGCAGGGAAAAGAGCATATCGGATGGGTAGTTTGCCCCGATAACGGTGATATACAAAATACCTGCCAAAAGAAAAAACATTATGGGAAAAGCGGTATATTTTCCGCAGACAATGCGATCGATCGCTTCGGTGACGCTCCGCTTTTTTTGCGATACAGATACGCACTGCCGCACGATCTCGCTCGATTCGTCGATGTGATTTTGCGGCATAACGCCGGCAATATCGCAGATGCTTTTGCCGCGCTCGATCACCTCGTCGATTTTTGAAAAAAGCTCGCCGATTCCTTTTTTCTTCTTTGCCGAAACCCTTACAACGGGCAGCTCGAGAAGGGAGGAAAGGACGTCGGTATCGATCTTTATCCCTTCTTTTTCGGCTTCGTCAATGAGGTTTAAGCATACGACGACATTTTTTGCAATATCGCGTATCTGAAGAACCAGATTCAGCGACCGCTCGATCGAAGTACTGTCGCAGACGGCGACGATCACGTCGGCATCCCCGCTTTGTATGTACTCGCGCGCCAGCTCTTCCTCGCGTGAGCGGGCTGAGAGAGAATACATTCCGGGCAGATCGCAAAGGGAGTATTTTTTTCCACCGATCCTGCATATGCCTCCGTCACAGTCGACCGTTTTTCCGCTCCAGTTTCCGGTATGATGATGCAGTCCCGTTATCGCGTTGAACAGCGTGCTTTTTCCTACGTTCGGTATACCGCAAAAGGCAATTACAGGCATATCTTTTTGCTCTGTTTTCTCCATCTCTCTCCCCCAAAATCAAATAATATCAATTTCTATCTGCTCTGCCACCGATGCCCGAATTGCCGTTACCGACGAGCGAAAACGGTAAGCGCGAAGTGCACCGACCGGGCTCTTCATCGCACATTCTACCACAGTTCCCCGTGTCAGCCCTAACTCTGAAAGTCTGTCTTTCAGTGCACAGTCATCCGCTATTTTGCGTACTTGCGCTTTTTTATTTATATCAAGCTCGTAAAGAGTCATTTTTTCACCCTTTCCTTTCCTTTTTGTTTCAAAACCTCGCTGTAAACAGTATATGCAAGATATAAAAAAGGGTGAATTATCTGCTCTTGACAAAGGCTTGATTATGTGATATAATATCCGTATATTGTAAAAGGCGATGAACGGAAGCAGTAGCCGTCCGAGCCGAACGCACAGAGAGTGGTGTTTAAAGCTGGGAGCACCTCGTTTGGAAACGGTGAAGTCGTCCGCGAGCCATACGTCGGGAGGCGTATCGCGAGCCGCGCGTTACAGCGGCAGAATATTTATGTTTTGCGTGTTTTTCGCTGACAGCGTATTCGTTTTGAGTGTGCACGAGAGTGCAAAATCAGGTGGTACCGCGTTTTTGACGTCCTGTGGAAATTTTTCCGCAGGATTTTTTTGTTTTTTTACCGTTTTTCACTCAGCTGCACGCGATCTTATACGCAAATTAATTTTATTAATCCATATCAAAAATCGAAAAAGGAGTTGTTCGAAATGAAAAAAGAACTGCCAAAGACCTATGACCCCGCGTCGTTTGAGGACACGCTTTATAAGTTCTGGAACGAAAAGGGCTACTTTACTCCGAGCGATGATCACACAAAGACCCCCTTCTCGCTCGTAATTCCCCCTCCGAACGTAACCGGTCAGCTTCACATGGGCCATGCGCTCAATAACACCTTCCAGGATATCATCGTCCGTACCAAGAGAATGCAGGGATATAATACTCTTTGGGTACCCGGCACCGACCATGCGGGCATCGCTACCCAGATCAAGGTTGAAGCGGAGCTCCGCAAGGAAGGCAAGACCCGCTATGACCTCGGCCGCGATCCCTTTATCGAAAAGGTATGGGAATGGAAAACCCAGTATGGCGGCAGAATCGTTGAGCAGCTTAAAAAG
>JAFXHW010000007.1 GCA_017533545.1 Clostridia bacterium | reverse complement strand
TGCGCGTACTCCGCGACGAAGTCCAGAACCGTCAGATCCCCGTAGTTGATTTCACATCTGCAATCGAGATCATCAAGGACGAAAACGGCAAGGCCGCAGGTGCTGTCCTTATGAATATGGAAACCAAGGAGATCCTCATTGCACGTGCAAAGACCGTTATCATCGCTACCGGCGGTGCAGGACGTATGCACTATCAGGGCTTCCCCACCTCCAACCACTACGGCGCAACAGCCGACGGTCTCGTTCTCGCTTACAGAGCGGGCGCACCTCTGCTTTACGCTCATACTCTTCAGTATCACCCCACAGGTGCCGCATTCCCTCAGCAGATCTTCGGCGCTCTCGTAACCGAAAAGGTCCGTTCCATCGGTGCACAGCTCATCAACGCTGACGGTGAGGCATTCATGTATCCCCTTGAAACCCGTGACGTCTGCGCATCCAGCGTTATTCGCGAATGCCGCCGCGGCAACGGTGTTGATACCTTCGACGGCGGTCAGGGCATCTGGCTCGACTCTCCCATGATCGAAGCTCTTCACGGTGAAGGCACTATCGAAAAGAGAATCCCCGCTATGATGCGTATGTATCTCAAGTACGGCATCGATATGCGCAAGCAGCCCATTCTTATCTACCCCACTCTCCACTATCAGAACGGCGGTATCAAGATCGGCGAGAACGGTATGTCCGACGTTGAAAACCTCTTCGTTGCAGGTGAGGCTGTCGGCGGCATCCACGGCGAAAACAGACTTATGGGTAATAGCCTTCTCGACATCATCGTATTCGGACGCAATGCAGGTATCAATGCTGCCACAACCGCAAAGAATACCGAAAAAGCTGAAAAGCTTACCCTTTCTCACGTTGATGCATTTGTGAAAGAAATGGCTGATGCAGGTATCAAGAGCGATATCGTATCTCCCAAGCTCCTTCCCAACTACACCAATCAGAAGGATATCTGAGGAGGAGAGGACAAATGAGTATATTTGGCGGTGTTATTTCCGTAAGCAATATTTCCACCCTTCTGTTCGTGGTCTTTGCCGTGCTTGCACTCGGCTATCTCCTCGGCAGAATCACCATCAAGGGCGTTTCCCTCGGTGATGCGGGTGTATTTATTGTAGCACTCATCTTCGGTGCCCTCTTCTTTACGATGAACGATACCGGCCTCGTTTTCAGCGGTTCGACTAAACCCTACGATTTCGAAAGCGGACTTTCGCTTATCGAAAGCTTGGGTCTCGTTCTTTTCGTAACCTCGGTCGGCTTTATTGCAGGCCCCAAGTTCTTCGGAAACTTCAAGAAAAACTTCAAATCCTACGTTCTGCTCGGTTTAATCGTTATACTTTCCGGCGCACTTGCTGCTGCCGCTTGTATCGGACTCGGTGAGGTTATCGGCTACGGCTCTTCTATCAAGGAGCAGGACGGATTCGTTGCAATGATCGTCGGTCTCCTGTCCGGTTCGCTGACCTCCACTCCCGCATTCGCTGCCGCAAAGGCAACGGTTGCCGAAGAATACGTCGGACTCGTTTCCGTCGGTCACGGCATTGCATACATCTTCGGCGTTGTCGGCGTTGTTCTCTTCGTACAGCTTATCCCCAAGCTTGTCAAGGCTGATATGGATAAGGAAAGAGAGCTTTTGGTAGTAAGCGCTGAAGAAGAAAAGAAGCCTGCTGCACTTAAAAAGCTCTTCGAGATCGACCACATGGGTGTCGCTGCATTCTCTGTTGCGGCAATAGTAGGTACTCTCATCGGCCAGATCAAGATCCCGCTTTCCTCTCAGGGACTCAGCGGAACCTGCTTCTCGCTCACCACAACAGGCGGATGCCTCCTTACCAGCTTGATCCTCGGTCACTTTGCAAAGATCGGTCCTGTAAGCATCATGCCTCAGAAGTCTACTCTCCAGCTCTTTAGAGAACTCGGTCTCGTACTCTTCCTCGTTGGCGCAGGTATCCCCGGCGGTGCCGAATTCGTTGCAAACTTTGACCCGATGTATTTCGTATACGGAATCATCATGACCATAGTACCGCTCATCATCGGCTATCTCTTCTCGAGATACGTACTCAAGCTCAGCCTGCTCAACAATCTCGGCTCGCTTACCGGCGGTATGACCTCCACTCCCGCTCTCGGCACACTCATAAGCGTTGCCAAGACCGAGGACGTTGCATCTGCTTACGCTGCAACCTACCCCATTGCACTGGTAGCGGTCGTATTTGCGTCGCAGCTGCTCATTATCTTGTTCTAAGACTTAATAAAAAAACGCCCAATCGGGCGTTTTTTTATTGCATTTGAAATAATTTGATGATATAATAGTGACATAATTATTTAATGGAGCAGCAATATGAAAATATCTTTTTATACACCTTCATACACATCTTGCCCCGATTTTGGCGGCGCAACATACGGATTTGTCACATCGGAGGACGAAAAACAGCCTGCAATGACCTCTTTTTCAGAAGATATTGAGGGCAAACTTGTTTTTGGAAGCTACGATGAGTGCCTTGCGGCTCTTCCTGAGGGGAATTTTAAGGCGGCAATCGTGCTTTTAGGCAATGCAGGAAAAGAGAATGAATTTATACACAAGCTCCGCGAAAAGCTCGATATCCCTCTCTGCGGCGGAGGTGCCGCGATCGATCCCGTAAGCGGCGCGAAAGGTCTTATATACGGCGGTAAAGAGGCGGCAGTATTTTTGATAAGCGACGAGCGATACGACGTATCTCTTTCGTTTGAAAATATTCACCACGACATTCTCGGCGAGCACAAAATTTCCTTTACAAACCCGCGCGTGATCGACGAAATCGACGGATGCGATCCCGTCGAATGGCTTCATGACAAAAAGACCGGTCTGGGGCTTTCGGAAAACGACTTTGAACATCTCACCTTCTCCGACAAAAACGGCGTGAACGCCCACCTGTCACTTGTAGACGACAAGATCTGCTCGGGACGCGACCTTGCGAACGACATGCTGCTTCGCTATGTTTCTCCCGATGATGTGGACAACCGTATGCGTGCATTCTACAACGATGGAGACGCAATCGTCTTCGGATGCGCCGGACTTAAAGGAATTTTGCACGAAAAGCTCGCAAGCGAGGGCATTGGACTCTTTATGTTCGGCGAGATATGCTCAAACGAACAAATGAGCGAATTCGGAAACCTGATGCTGTCCAAAATCGTGATGAAAAAGAAAGTTATTTAATAAAAAAACAAACCGCCATGCATTGGCGGTTTGCTTTTTTATTGTTCATCTTCAAGCTGTTTGGGGAAAAATTCATGGAGCGGAATATTATATACTGCAGGGCCGTTTGCTCCGCTGTCTGCAAATATTTCAATGCTGTTAAAATCAAGTGTTCCATCTGTATTGATTTTCACCGTTGCCTCAAGATGCAAATTACCCTCTTGTTCAATTCCCTCATCGCTTGATATATCCCATCCTTTTCCGATGTGATACATGGTCCAGAGAAATCTTGCTTTCCATTCTCCATTTTCAGCGTTGGTTTTATCAAATTTAATTTCATAGTGCAAACCGTCGTAATACGGTGAATATACTTTGTCAAACAATTGGGACAAGTACTCAAGCAACTGCTCCTCATAGCTTAAAACAGCATCTGTACTCTCTGATGCCGTTTCTCTTTCGGACCAATTGACATTTCCCGAATTGTCAACAATACTCCATTGTCCACTTTCTGTATCCCGTATAAGGTAAAAATACTGTGTCACGTTTCCGTCGCTTCTCGTTGTTTTATTGTGGTCGTATTCAGCATAATATTCTGCTCTTACAACGGTAAAATGCTCTGCAAGATATTCATCGCTCCAAGAACGCCTATCTGCAATCACACCGCTGATGAATCGCTCGACCACGCGCCTTGTTTCCTCTTCGTCCACACAAACGCTGTATATTTCGATCTTTATTGCGTAATCCTTTTTCAGCTGATTTTCAAGAGCTGTCCGCACCGATTCTGCAGGGTCTTTCGACGGATTCTGTATCCATAGATCACCAACAATAACGCCAACCACTCCGGCGCCAACCAAAAACATCGAGAGAAGTGCCGCCAAAGCTGCAATTAGGCGATACTTTGAGAAAAACTTTTTGCAATCAATCTTTTCACCTTTTTTATCATCAGCTTCGTAAATATATGCCGAATCGATAAGACTCATTTTTTCAAGCAATTCCTTTCCTCTCATAAATCATATCCCTCCTTTTTAAGATATTCCCGAAAGCTGTTTCGGC
>JAFXHW010000053.1 GCA_017533545.1 Clostridia bacterium | reverse complement strand
CAATAACGCCTCCCCTACTGCGGTGTGACATTCAAATTCGTGATATAGGTGTGAATATATTACCCTCTTTTGGGGTGCTGATGACATTGTCTTTTATTGAATTGAGAGGTTTTTCACTCATTTACCCATTGAAATGTGATCGCGTCTATGGTATAATGTGAAAAATGCGCAAATCAAAGGAGAATTATCCATGTATAGATGCGAACATCCGAAGCCGCAGTTTTTCAGAGAAAGCTGGGTCAATTTAAACGGTCAGTGGCAGTTTGAGATCGACGACGAAAACAGCGGCGTCGAGAGAGGCCTTTTCAATGACGATGCATCTTTGTCTGCCGTCATCGAAATCCCCTTCTGTCCCGAAAGCTCCCTTTCGGGAATAAAGCACACCGATTTTATGAAATCGGTATGGTACAAGCGAGTTTTTGACCTTGAACAGGATAAATTCGAGGGCCGTATACGATTGCATTTCGGAGCTGTTGACTACAAGGCGACAGTATATATAAACGGCAAGCAGTGCTTTACACACGTCGGCGGATACGTCCCTTTTGTTATCGATATTACCGATTTTGCCGTTGTCGGCAAAAATACTGTCACCCTTCATGCTGAGGACGATACTCAGAGTCCGATGATCCCCTCGGGCAAGCAATGCGAAAGAGCCGAATCGTACGGCTGCCTTTACACCCGTACTACAGGTATATGGCAGACGGTATGGCTCGAATTCGTGCCCAAATCCTACATAGTAAGCACCAAATACGATACCGATGCCGACAGCGCGACGCTCAACATCACCGCAAATCTCTGCGGCAAGGGAAAGCTTACCGCTACTGCGTACTACGAGGGCAGAGAAGTGGGCCATGCCGAAACCGAATCGTCGGGTACCGTTGCCTTTTTGAGCATCTCTCTTTCGGAAAAGCACCTTTGGGAGGTGGGCCATGGCCGCCTTTATGATCTCGTTTTAACTTACGGTGACGACACAGTAAAGAGCTATTTCGGACTTCGCACCGTAGCCATTGACGGATACCGCTTCCTCATCAACGGCAAATCTGTTTTCCAGCGCCTTGTTCTGGATCAGGGATTTTATCCCGACGGCATTTACACCGCTCCATCCGACAGCGAACTTATCGCCGATATCGAACGCTCGCTTGCGATGGGATTCAACGGCGCACGACTTCACGAAAAGGTGTTCGAGGAGCGCTTTTTGTACCATTGCGACCGACTTGGATACATCGTCTGGGGCGAATTCCCCAACTGGGGACTCAATCACACGCGCGTCGAGAGCATCTACGGAATACTGCCCGAATGGCTTTGTGAGATCGAGCGTGACTATAACCATCCCGCTATCATCGGCTGGTGTCCCTTCAACGAAACGTGGGATCTTGACGGTCAGTGGCAGATAAACGATCTTATTTCGGGTATATACAGAGCTACAAAGGCGGCAGACAGCAGCCGTCCCTGCATCGACACAAGCGGCGCATATCATGTTGTCACCGACATCTACGATGTGCACAACTACGAGCAGGACGTTGAAAAATTTGCCGCAAGCTATAAGAATCTTCCCATCGACGGAACCTTTGTCGATCAGCATGACTACCGTCAGCATTATACCGTCGGTCAGCCGGTATTCGTCAGTGAATACGGCGGAATCGCATGGAGTACAGACAACACCGGCTGGGGATACGGCAATGCGCCCACGACCGAGGAGGAATTCATTGAGCGCCTTCGCGGGCTTTCCGACGTTCTTTTGGACAATCCCCGAATCCTAGGCTTTTGTTACACTCAGCTTACCGATATCGAACAGGAGCAGAACGGACTTTATACCTACGACCGACGTCCGAAATTTGATCCCGCGATAATTCACCCCATTCTCTCGAAAAAAGCGGCGATCGAGGATTGACACGGGTAAGCGGCAATATGAAAAAACGGCTGTTTTATCTCGTTGCCTTTTTTGCTCTCGCGGCAATCGAGGTGCTTATCGCGCTTTTCGTTAACGACAGCTTCGTTCGTCCCTATGTCGGCGATGTGCTCGTCGTTTTGGTGATATACTGCTTTGTTCGGATATTTGTCCCGAACGGCGTTCGTCTTTTGCCGCTTTACATTTTCCTTTTCGCTCTGGCGGTGGAAATAGGGCAGTATTTCGATTTTGTCGCCCTTTTGGGACTCGAGAAAAATCAATTTTTCTCCACCCTTTTAGGACGTACCTTTTCGCTTTCAGACATCGTCTGCTATGCAGTCGGATGCGCGATATCGGCACTATGCCCGCTTTTGTTCAAATATGGGAAACACATTTAAAAATGAGCCTTTCAAGGCTCATTTTTTGCATTTTGAAAAAAGAAAATCGTGAGGAAATATTTTGCCTTTCGAGCTATTATTAATATAGGCGGAAATAGTCAACAGAAAGGTATAAATATGGAGATAAAAGAAAACTTCGTATATAAAAATGAATGCTATAAAGCAAACCGACACCATAAGGTGCGGGGAATTATGATCCATTCGACGGGCACAAATCAGACTAGTCTGTCGGTGTGGCACCGACTGTTCAATGCTCTGCGCCCGCAAAACAGGCAGGTGTGCGTGCATGCCTTTATCGGTCTTGACGATGACGGTGAAGTGAAAACCATGCAAACGCTCCCTTGGGACAGCGTCGGCTGGCACAGCGGAAGCGGCTTTCTCGACTGGAGCCAAAATGCCAACAACACAGGATATATCGGAATCGAGCTGTGCGAGGACGATCTTAGCGACGGCGGGTATCTTGACCGTGTTATTTCCGAGGCTGCCGATGTCTGCGCCTATCTTTGCAAAAAATACGGCATCGACGAAAAGAGCATCATCTGCCACGCCGAGGGACACCGAAAGGGAATAGCCTCAAATCACGCCGATGTCGAGCATTGGTTTTCGCGTCACAAAAAGACGATGGACGCTTTTCGCGCCGACGTGCGCGCCCGAGTGACGGCCGAGCAAAAAGGAACTGTCAAGGAAGAAAACGATTCCTTTGAAGTGGGCGACAAAGTAAAGATCGCGCGTTTCACCGACGAGGACAAAAAGCGCGCGTACACCTACACCGGCGGCACCTTCAGAGCATATTTTGATGTCTACGACATCCTCTCGATGCGCGGCGATCGGATAGTCATAGGCCGGGGCCGAGTAGTGACGGCCGCCGTCAATGCGCGCGATATCGTGAAGGCGGGTGACGGCAAATGACATGGGAAATCGCTACCGGACTTATTGCCCTCGTCGGCTTTTGTGTCACTATCGGCACGGTGCTTGCAAAGCTTGTGCACACGCTCACCCGACTCGACATAACTCTCGGCGCGCTGATCGAAGAGGATCGCGAGAACAATATCAAGTGCAAAAACGACCGCCGCGATATACACCGTCAGCTCGACGAGCACGAGATCCGTATACACGATCTCGAGCGCGCATAAGCGGATACACCAGAGTTACATCAGAAAGGGGAATTTGTTTTGAAAAACGAAATCGCAAGAAAGCTGACCTCGCGCAAGCTGTGGGCGGCGATCATCGCAGTTGCGGCCACCTTTGCGACGGCAATGTTCAAAGAACAGCTGGACAGCGAAACGGTCGAACTCATCGGTAAGGGTGTCGTCGCCCTTTGCGTATATATCTTCGGCGAGGGGATCACCGATGCCGCAAGAACGATATTCGGCGAGGTGAAGAAAGAATAGTGAGAAAAAACGGCTCAGACGAGCCGTTTTTTCTATTATGATATCTTTTTGAAAGAAACGAAAATTGTTTGATCACACCGGATATTGTATAGTGTAAAGGAATTATCTTTTATCGGGATAACTTGTCCGTTAAGAATAAATTGGTCAATCATATACCCTTCATCCGGCATAATGGAAAGTGTAATGCTTTTGTCATATTTTATACGAGTGGCTGAAAGAACAACTTCTCCACCTTCGGTTGTATCAGCTTTTACATCGAAATATCTATTGGAAATTGCGGTCAAATACCACCAATAATAGTTATTATTAATGGTTTTAGTTGAATTTGATTTCCATTGTGCTTTAAGAGTGATATCTTCGGTGAGCAAATCGCCTTTGTCTACAAATGATCCCTCGGAAGATTTCCAGCCCAAGAATGTATATCCACTACGATAAGGGGTAGGAAGCTCGGGTACAGAATTATCGAATTCAGTGAACTCTGTATAAGGATCTTCACCATTTTCGGGAAGAAGAGTTATCTCGTGTCTGGTCTGAAGAGAGATATCGGTTGTTCCGGAAGCGTCGGTGATCGATAAAACAGGAACATTGCCTGCAGAATAATTGATTGTGGCAGTTGTCGTAGGCGTGATCGGAACATTCATAACGCCGCTGCCGGGAGAGTTTGGGTTGTCACCGTCATGGATTACGTTTACGTCCATAGTACCCTCGCCAACGCCGCGTATTTGCGCAGTATAGCCATCCATTAAATCATAGTATTTGCAGCTTTCGCCGTTTTCATCGGTGAAAACGTGGAAATTACCAAACGGAGTGCTTACATCCAATTCGGTTTCGTGTTCCAGCGTTAATACGAGATTTCCATCGGGATCAAAAATATCAATATCGACAGGACAACTGATAAGCACGCTTCGGAATTTGCCCCACTTACCAATTAATAGAGTTTCTGTTTGGGAGAGCTCATCAACAACAACAAAATTTGAATTGCTGTCTCTATTGAGACTAATATAGATGCGATCGTAATAAACATTACCCAGATTAATAACATCTGCATAAGGGCCTATCTCAACGAGAACAAACGATTCGCCGCCGATGGTGGTTTCTTGATAGGATATATTACTGGGGGGTGGGGGGCCTTGATCGTTTGTTATTTTCAAGCAATCTGAGCCGCCGACATCCTTAATTATCGTTTCTTTCCCACCACCCCTAGGATAAAAGATGTAAGTGTCATTTCCATGACCGCCTGTCACTATGTCAACATTATCTTCAAAGCTGGACCCACCAATAATGACATCGTTGGTTTTTTCGTAACAATATATTTTATCACTTCCCCGACCGCCGTATATCAAAGCATCTTTTTTGGTTCGGTGGCGTATGGCGTCGTCTTGGGAGGAACCGAAGTAAATTTTATTGCCATAAGCGGTTGTTGAAAATGCTTCCGGAATGTTTTCCAGTCTATGATATTCTGCTGGCGCTGACATACGCACATTGCCGTCAGGGTCCTTATAAACCATATTTGATAAGGAGTGAGAAACATTGGTTTTATTTGTGTCTTCGTATACTACATGGCGAAGGTTTCGGAATTCATCTTCCCATTTACTGATTATATTATCGTGTTGATTTATATGGGATCTGACCCACCAACGGTCTACACCTTCGAAGAGTTTCCCCATTAATTCGGGTTTGTTTGAATATAATGCTTCGTATACCGAAGCCGAATTAAAGACTTCTGCATATACGCCACGGGCCATGCTCACTGTCGTTGCTAGTGCTCCCCCCAAGGAATGTCCGGTTGCCGTTATGTTCCATGAACCTTTCAATTTTACGCTACAATGATCTATGTTGTAATTTAAGTACTCAATTGCGTACTGCAGTTGTGGAGTAAAACAATGGTGAACCTGAAAAGGAATATCGTTTTCGAACCAGTCAGCAATGGCGTCGTCACGTACTTCAGCGTAGGGAGATAATAGCTTCTCGATAGTAGCAGATCCCCTGTAGGCAATGACAACCTCACCGGTTTCTTCGTTATAGAAAGTAACCGCATAAAAACCTTGGTCGGT
>JAFXHW010000052.1 GCA_017533545.1 Clostridia bacterium | reverse complement strand
GGGGCGCCTCTTCACCAACTTGAGTACTTCTCCGTATAGTGACGATCGTCTATTCAATTGCGCTTGACTATTATAACACATCATTTCCATTTTGACAATAGGGAAAAACCAAATAATGTGTGAATATTTAATTAACAAATACCCGAAAAATCGGAGGTCAGATAAATTGGATTATCAAAATGATAAAAAACGTCCTGCGGCCGATGCTGTGCGCCCGATGTCCTTTGACGAAATGGTCGGACAAAAGCACCTGTTCGGCGAAAACGGTGCGCTCCGCCGCATGACCGAGCAGGGATACATTACCAACATGATATTCTACGGTCCGCCCGGAACGGGCAAGACTACGGCGGCAAATATTATCGCCGAAAAGTCGGGAATGCGGCTCCATAAGCTCAACGCCACCTCGGCGTCCCTTTCAGATATCAAGGAGGTCATCGCCGAAACGAAGTCGATGTTCGGCTCGAACGGAATCCTTTTGTATCTCGATGAAATTCAGTATTTCAACCGCAAGCAGCAGCAGTCGCTGCTCGAATTCATTGAGGACGGCCGAATCACGCTCATCGCGTCGACGACCGAAAATCCGTATATATACGTTTATAACGCCATCATCTCCCGATCGGCGGTGTTCGAGTTCAAGTCGGTATCGCATGATGATATCACCATAGCGCTCAGACGCGCCCTTGATAAACTCAACGAGGGCTCGCTTTTGCCCAAATCGGCTGACGATGAGGTAATCGATTACATCGCGCAGTGCGGCGCGGGCGACGTCAGACGCTCGATAAATCTGCTTGAAAACGCATACTACATAAGCGACGGCGAGATCGATGTCGATGCAGTCAAGGGCTTTTCGCCCAAGGTTGTCGGCAATTTCGACCGCGACGGAAGCGTGCATTACGATCTGCTTTCGGGATTGCAAAAATCCATTCGCGGCTCCGATCCTGATGCGGCTGTATTCTATTTGGCAAAAATATTGGCTGGCGGCGATCTCATTGGTGCCTGCCGAAGATTGCAGGTTATTGCCAGTGAAGACATCGGACTTGCATATCCGATGGCGGCGGTTGTTGTACGTTCCTGCGTTGAAAGCGCATTCGACGTCGGGCTTCCCGAAGCCGAGATCCCGCTTGCCCATGCGGCGGTGCTTTTAGCTACCTCGCCGAAATCGAACAGCGCTTATCTCGCACTCCACGCCGCAAAAGCTGACATCGAGGCGGGCAGAGGCCAAAATATGCCCGATTATATGCGCCCGACCCATAAGTATCAAAATTACAAATACCCCCACGATTATCCCGGTCATTACGTTGATCAGCGGTATCTGCCCGACGACCTTGCCGGTGCACACTATTACGAATACGGCGACAATAAGACCGAGCAGGCCGCAAAGAGCTATTGGGAAAAAATCAAGGAAAAGAAATAAACGTCCCCATTTCCCGCCCGAACAATTCAAAAGATTATATTTTTCCGCCCGATGCATTGACAATTTTCATGCATCGGGCGTGTTATATTATATACATGGAAAGAATTATTTACGGCGACGTTCTTTTTGCGGTAAATTTCTCGCTCGATTTCGTCGCTCTGTACATAACGTCGCATCTGACGAAAACAAAAAGTAAAACATGGCTTTTGATCGTTTCGGCATCTGTCGGTGCGCTTTACGGAGTGTTCTCCGTCTTTTTACAGGGCTCACCGATACTGAATATTCTGATCGCGGCATCTGTCGCACTGCTCATGGGTTACATATCGTTCGGCAGAGCGGGAGTGCGCAATTTTATTGTCGGCACGCTGATATTCTGGGGAGTGTCGGTAGCGATAGGCGGAATGCTGACTGCCTTTTTTGCCGCCATGAGTTCGGGAATGGTGGTATATATCAATGGTAAGGCGGCTACGTTTCGGTCAGAGGTCAGCCCGGCATCTGTCATTGCAGCTGCGGTCATCGCGGGAGTGTTCGTGCTGATCGAGGGCATGATCGCCAAGCGAAAAAAGGCCGTTCCGCGATATGCAGAGGTAAAGGTGACCGTGGAGAATAAAACGGTCACGGCTGAGGCTATAGTCGATAGCGGGTGCAGCGTTTTTGATCCGCTCAGCGGGCGGCAATGCCTGTTTTTGAGCAAAAACAAGTTCCGCGAGCTGCTCGATGAATCTATGGCCGGTTTTGCCGAGGGCAATTATTGTAATTTTGATGCGGCAAAGATGAAAAATATCCGTTTTGTGCCCATCAGCACTGTCGACGGAGATGGACTTAGTGTGGGACTGTTGACAGATAGCTGTTATGTCGCCGACCGAGAATGCTCTGTATGCGTACTTTGCGGCAAAAAGAACGATTATTTCGGATACGAGGCGATAGTGCCCGCGGATATCGTCTGTTAAGATAGAGAGGCGGTTATAATATAATGAAAAAATTGCTTGAAATCATATTCGAATTTCTCTTTTCAAAAAATGAAAGCTACTATATCAACGGTGCAGAGACGCTTCCTCCACCCCTCACACCCGAAGAGGAAGCGTCGGTGATCGAGAGATGCGTCGATGACGAGTCACAAAGAAATATACTTATAGAACATAATCTCAGGCTGGTGGTCTATATCGCGAAAAAATTCGAAAACACCGGCATCGGCCTTGAGGATCTGATATCCATAGGAACGATCGGGCTGATAAAATCGGTAAATACGTATCACGCTGAACGCAACATCAAGCTGGCAACCTATGCATCGCGGTGCATAGAAAACGAAATACTTATGTATATAAGGAAGAATATGGGCAAGATCAGCGAAATATCGATCGACGAGCCCCTCAATACCGATTGGGACGGAAACGAGCTGCTTTTGTCCGACGTGCTCAGCGGTGAGGAAAACGTGATGCGAGAGCTTGAATATGAGGAGGACAGGAAAACCGTCCACGATGCTGTAAACGATCTCGATGAAAGGGAGAGGGAGATAATCAAGCTGCGCTTCGGTATGGACGGATATCGCGAGCATACCCAAAAGGAGGTTGCAGATATGCTGAATATATCTCAATCCTATATTTCCCGCCTCGAAAAAAGAATAACCGAGCGATTAAAGGAGAGAATATCGGGTAAAATATAAGTCAAAAAGCGATCTTTTGGAGAGATTTTCCACACATTGTGCATAATGCTTCCAAAAATCTTGAAAAAATATCGGTAATATGTGCACTTTTTTTGAAAAAATGTGTTGACAAAAGTAATAAAGTGTGGTATTATATTAAAGCTGTCCCAAAGAGAGGGCAGAGAGGCAAGGCGAAAGCCCGGTC
>JAFXHW010000051.1 GCA_017533545.1 Clostridia bacterium | reverse complement strand
TCGAGCTTAAAAATATTGTTCGTTGTAAGAGCCCATTCTGCAGGGGAGTTTAAGTTTGTAATGTCACCGAGTCCCAAGACGAACTTTATCTTTTTTTCCTCGGCGTTGTCAACGAGCCAATCGTATATTTTTGCCACCTTATCGGGATACATTTCCGAAAGGATCTGTGTATCGCCTATGACCGCGAAGGAATAGGAGTAGTCGGTGACGCTCTCCTTCTCATCAAGCCAAAAAACGTCAAGCGAGGCATCGTATCCGTTGCCGCTAAGGTCGGCAATGGTGTTGTTTTCGGGATGGGAGGAAAGATCAAAGGCCGCAATCAGATCGGGATCGTCGAGATCGGGACCGTTCATATCTTCCTTTATCTTATAGCGTCCTCTGACGTCGGAATAGACACATATTTCTTTGATATATCCCTTAAAACACTTGCTGTTACTGGGACGGTGGTCACCGCCTATCACCATATTCAGCGCGCCGACGACATCGGGAGCTTGGGCGTTGATAATTTGGGCAAGATTACCGTTGAGGTAGCAGAAAACCTTGTTTTCGGCTTTTAAGCGGACAATCGCAACGTGTGTCCACTCTCCCTTGGCGATATGCACATCGGAGAATACGATGTCGGTTACTGCTCCATCGCTGTCGATGTAATAAAGACGGGGCGAGCCCTCGGCGGTGATCTCAAAATTGGTGCAGACCGACGATGCTGAGCCTGCATAATCGCCGAGAATAACGCCGGTCATCGAAGGCGTATCCTCGGGGAAATATACCCACGCTTCAAAGGTTTCCGGAATGCGGTCAAACGCGGCCGCCAGCTCATATCCCTCGTATCGGAAGGAAATGCCCTCAATTTCGGATTCATCTGCCGATGCTGTGATGCACATTGAAGAAAGAAGCATTGAAACAACGGTTAAAAAAAGGAATAACTTTTTCATGTCGGTTCTTGTCACTGCGATGCGCGAAGCGACCTCTCCTTGTTTTTGACTCTAAAAACATCAACTTTGCTTCATTTTATCATATGAGAACTATTTTGTCAACGATTTACGGGCGAATTTAGATGCCAACAGGGCGTTGACAAAAGTGGTTTTGTGTATTATAATTAAGTGTTGTAATGATAACAGAATTGACAAACATCAGGAGATAAAAATGAAGCTTGGTATAGTTGGATTGCCGAACGTAGGCAAGAGCACACTTTTTAATGCAATTACCAATGCAGGCGCCGAGGCTGCAAACTACCCTTTTTGCACCATTGAGCCCAACGTTGGCATGGTCACCGTTCCCGATCGCCGTCTTGACGTGCTTGCCGAGATGTACAAGCCTGAAAAATACACTCCCGCAATAATTGAATTTGTTGACATTGCAGGTCTTGTAAAGGGTGCGGCCAACGGAGAGGGCCTTGGCAACAAGTTCCTTTCGCACATCCGCGAGGTCGATGCCATTATCCACGTCGTACGCTGCTTTTCCGATTCCAACGTAGTTCACGTTGAGGGCGGAGTCGATCCGATGCGCGATGTTGAGATCATCAATATGGAGCTGATTTATTCCGACCTCGAGATGCTCGAAAAGCGCATCGAAAAGGACAAAAAGCTTGCAAAGGGCGACAAATCGCTCAACGAAGAGATCGCATTTTTGGAGCGCGTCCGCGACGAGATGAACAACGGTATATCTGCGCGCGCGATCGATATGACCGAGGAGGAGAGTGCGATTCTTGATACGATCCAGCTCATCTCCCGCATGCCCGTTATCTATGCGGCCAACGTCAGCGAGGACGAGGTCGCAGGTGAGTATGAGAATAACGAGGCATTCAAAGCACTTCGTGCGCACGCCGAGAGCGAGCATTCGGCCGTTATGCCGATATGCGCATCGCTCGAATCGGAGATCGCCGAGCTCGAGGGCGAGGAAAAACAGCAGTTTTTGGACGATCTCGGTATCCCCGAAAGCGGTCTTGACCGCCTTATCAAGGCGAGCTACGACCTGCTCGGTCTTATGAGCTTCCTCACCGCAGGACCGAAGGAGGTCCGCGCGTGGACAATAAAGAAGGGACTCCGTGCGCCTCAGGCGGCGGGCAAGATCCACTCCGACTTCGAGCGCGGATTCATTCGCGCCGAGATCGTTGCCTACGACGATCTTATCGCCTGCGGCTCGATGGCGGCCGCCAAGGAAAAGGGATTGGTTCGCAGCGAGGGCAAGGAATACGTCATGAAGGACGGCGACGTTACGCTGTTCAGATTTAATGTTTGATTGGAAAAAGTAAAGAGCCAAATCAAAAATAAAGGACTAACATAGGTTGTTAGTCCTTTTTATTGTGAATATTATTAAAGGTGCATCCTTCTCTTATCCCTGATAATAAACGGCAGATGTATCAAGAAAAGCAAAGTGCAGGCAATGATCGCCAGTGTGATAATATAGACATTCCAGCCGTTGTTGAGATTGAGAATCGGAAGATTTTCCATGGGCGGCTGTCTTAAAAAGAAGAAATTGGGTCCGTATTCTTCAAGTGCGCTGTTCATGAAAAAGGCGAACAGGGCGGTGCCTGCGAGCAATTTGAGGTTTGTGACAAATGCCTTAAATGAAAGATCCACCTTTTCGATAATCAAAAGATCGAGTCCGTAGAATATCAGAACAGCGTGGCAGAGCATGTATTCCCAAACTCTCGCACGGGCAAATTCGACACCCGCAGTAGGAATAAGCAACGCCATAGTCGCTCCGAGGATGGTGCATGGGACTATGAAGCTTTGCAGAACGTTGATCGCTTTTTCATTTTTGATGATATGCGTCGCGATTATCGCGTATATCATCATTCCGCACAAGTGGAACGCGATCTGTGATTGCGTTAATATGAATCCGCCGTGCGACGATTCCTTCATTGACAAAGACCAATGGAAGATCTTGATTAATATGAGCAGCACCATTGCAACCTTTTTAACTGCGTTGTTAGGAAGATTGCATTTTTTAATTATGATAAGCGCAACAGCAATTACCGCCGCTATTGCGCCAAGCCATATAAAATGGTCTTGTGTAAACATTTGTGTTCCTCCAAATATAAAGGAAAGAATTTCGCTGACGCGAAAATTCTTAGGGAATTTGTTTTTCATTCTTACAGAATGAATTTTGTCTTGCTTCGCAAGTCAAAAACAGCTAATTTCCCTCTGCCTAGATTAATCTTCGCGTGTAAAGAATTTCGCTGACGCGAAAATTCTTAGGGGATTCGCTTCCTGTTTCTGAACGAAACAGGTTTTGCTTCGCAAAAACAGCGAATATCCCTCTGCCGAGATATATCTTCGCGTGACGAGCGATCGCTTATCGTGAACAATTAACCGTTATTGCTCTCCGCAGGAGACCAGTTGCCGTCGCGGAAGATGGGGTATATCTTGCCGTCTTTGCCGACAGCGTCGATGGACAGATCGGCCGAGCCGATCATAAAGTCAACGTGGATGATCGAGTCGTTGATGCCCATTTCGCGGCACTCCTCGAGAGTCTTTTTGTCGTAGTCGCGCAGGCAGTTGTTGAATCCCATGCCGAGCG
>JAFXHW010000050.1 GCA_017533545.1 Clostridia bacterium | reverse complement strand
CGAGAGTGGCTTCGTCATCGTCGATATCGTCAAAATCTTCGCCGTCCGCTCTCTGACCCTCGGTAACCTTCTTTATAAGCTCGTCGGAAAGAGGTCCGCCGTTCTCGCTTTCTTCTTCGTCGCTGAGTATCTCGTCCAGATCTTCGGGCCGCTTTAAGGGGCTGTCCACCTTTTCAGCCTTAATGCTCTCCCTTGCCTCGTCGGATATTATCTCGACGTAGTCGGGAGCGGACGAAGCGTCACTCGCGCTCTCGCGTCCGCGAAGGGCATCGTCAAAGGCATTGGGGTCGATCGAGCAGTAGTCGCTGTCGGGCTTTGACATATCGGCAACGATAATGCCGCCGTCGGCCGAATAATCGTCGTCTTCGATATATATTACGTCAGATGCGGAGTAATTGTTGATATTTTCCGAGGGCATATCGTCGATGGTGACGTCCTCGTTGATGATATTTCTCTTCTTTTCCTCTCTTGCTCTCTCCCTCTTTGCGGCCGCCTCTCTTTCCTGCTGCTCGTATGCTCGGCGCGCTCTTTCCTGGGCGGACTGCTGCTCGGCGCGCTTCAAAAGCTCCTCTGATTCGGCACGGCGGCGCTCGGCATTGCGGATCATGCGGTAGCGGATAGTTAAGAAGAGATCGTAGGGGGTAGTGCCGAAAATGAACATGACAAAGAGGATCACAAGGGCGATCGCGATGAACACGGTCAGACCGACACCCATCAGCTTGACAAGCAGCCAGCCGAGATATGATCCGATCACACCGCCGCCCACAAGGTCGATACCGCGCGTCCAAAGCTCGCCGATTTTAAGCGATTCGGGCACGTTTGCGGCCGCGCAAAGCACCGATATCAAAAGAAGGCATACCGTCGAGAAGAAAAATTTTGCGCCTGTCGCTCTTTTAACGACGTCCTTTCGCCAGAAGAAGGCGATGATAATAAGGAGCAGGGGAATGGATATCGCCGCAGGACCGAAAAGTCCGTAAAGGAGCATATGTATTCCATTGACAAGCCAGCCGACGGGCGGCTTTATAAGGCAGACGCCGATAAAAAGCGCCATAACTCCGATGACGTAGGGCATCACCGAATTGGCAAACGAATAGGGATCGGGCAATTTCTGCTGATCGGCAGTTGTGTCGATCTGCTTTTTTTGCACCTTTTTGTTTTCCTTATTCACTTCTTTGCCGTTATGCTTTTTTTCGTTTTTGGGATTTGATTTTTTCTTGGATTTTGATGGCATTTTATCTACCGTTATTCCTTTTTAAATCAATATTTTATAGTATAATCGATTATTCGCTGAAAAGAAGCTGTTCGTAGGTGGGATAGGGGATAACACGTTTGGGCAGGGCCGATTCGAGAGCATCGGCGCACTGTCTGAGCTTTTTCATCTGAGGCAGCATGATGTCTTTGACATAGTTTGCCGCTTCAAGTGCATCTCTTCCGTGATCTGCCGAGGAAATGGCGATTAGCTTTGAAAGCTCATTTTGTGTCTCTTCGCATATCTCGGCGATCTTTTTTGCGCTCTTTTGTACGGCACTGATCGGAATGTTCATCTCCGAAAGTCCCCTCTGGCTGACTCCAAGCTCTCCTATATAGGAATATGCGGCGGGAAGAAGCTCGCGTCCCGTCATATCGGACAGAGTGAGTGCTTCGATATCGACCTTTTTGCGGTACTCTTCAAGCAGAATCTCGCATCTGGAGCGAAGCTCCGATTCGGTGAATACCGAGTGGCGTTCAAAGAGCGCGATGTTCTTTTCATCGGTGAGGTGGGGGACTGCGTCGGCAGTGGTGGCGAGGTTCAAAAGTCCGCGGCGGGCTGCCTCTTTGACCCATTCGTCGGTGTAGTTG
>JAFXHW010000049.1 GCA_017533545.1 Clostridia bacterium | reverse complement strand
GTTCCGCCATAGCTGAAGAAGGGGAGCGCGATACCGGTGTTGGGCATCATCGAGGTAACAACCATCATATTGAGCATCGCCTGAAGAGCGATCTGTGCGGTGATTCCCACAACGACGAGCGACGAGAAGGTGTCGGGCGCGCGCATCGCGATAACGATTCCGCGCCAGGTGAAGAGTACGAAAAGAGCGATCAGCGCGATAGCACCGATAAAGCCCAGTTCTTCGCAAATAATGGAGAAGATAAAGTCGTTCATCGGCTCACCGACGAAAAGATGCTTTTGAGTGGAATTTCCAAGTCCCACACCAAATATACCGCCCGCACCGACGGCGTAAAGACCCTGCAGAGTCTGATATGTTTCGTCAAGCGAACTGTAATTTTCGGGATTGAGCCATATATCGAGTCGCTTGCGGCCGTAATCCGTAAATGCGATAAGCAATGCCGCGGCAACTCCGCCGCCCGCACCGAAAATTCCGAACCAGAATTTTCTCGCGCCGCCCGCGAAAATGACCGACATACCGATGCAGAACATGATTATACATCCCGAGATGTGGTTTTCGATCGCAATGAGCAGACAGACAACTCCGACGATCGCGGCGGGATAGAACACGCCGTATTTGGATGATCGGCGGAAATCGGTGTAGTCGGTTATCTTGTACTGATATTTTGCAAAGAACCATGACAGCAGCAAAACGAGGGTGAATTTCATTATCTCGGAGGGCTGGATCGATATCGGACCGATAACGAACCAACGGCGGGCAAGTCCGCGTCCCTCGCCCAAAAAGGGAACGAGCATTAAAAGCAGCGTCGCAAAGGCAAAGGCATGAGGGGTAAACTTGCGTATAAAGCGGTAGTCAACGTAGGATGCCGCAATCATTGCAAAAATACCGATGCCGCCGAATATTATCTGACGTTTGATGTAGTGCAGACTGTCCCCCCATTTTTGCAAAGCGAAAGCATAGGAGGAGCTGAAAACCATTATCGTGCCGTAGCAGACAAGCAGGATTATGATTATAAGCATGGGACGGTCGATAGTTCCCTTAACGCGAACGATATCGGTCGGCTTTACAAAGTCGGCAGACATTTTCGGCGCGCTTTCACGCTTGGGTGTACCTTTGGATCGCATCTTGGACGTTTCGGCGCTATTGAATTGTTGTCCTCTGTTGTTGTTCATAAGCTTAAAATCAGTTTCACTTTAAATTTATTTGAGCCCGAAATAGGCGATTACGCACATGATTGCAGTGAAGAGCGAAAACACAGTTACGACCTTGACCTCGCTCCAACCGCATTTTTCGAAGTGGTGGTGAATGGGTGCCATCTTGAAAAAGCGTTTTCCGTGAGTCAGCTTGAAGTATACGACCTGAATAATTACCGACAGGCTTTCGAGCAGATAAAGTATTCCTGCAACGAGTACGATCGCGGGATTGCCGAGCATGAAAGCGCAGCCGACGGTAAGTCCGCCTAAAAACAGCGATCCGGTATCGCCCATGAAGACTCGCGCAGGGTAGAAATTGTATACCAAAAATCCGAGGCAGGCACCGATTACGAGAGATGAAAGGAAGATTACGTCGGAGTTGTCCGCTTTAAATCCTGCAAGGGCGAAAAATGCGGCAACGACGAAGGTGACGCTTGATGCAAGACCGTCAAGACCGTCGGTGAGGTTAGCAGAATTTACGATACCGGTTAAAAGCAGGAGCGCGAAGATGTAGTAAACAAATCCGAGCTCGAATGTCATGTCGAGATAGGGAATGTAGAGAGTGGTATCGATAAAATTGAAAGCGGTCATCGCAACGAGGTACAAAACTGCGGCTAAAAGCTGCAAAAGATACTTTTGGGCGGCAGTAAGACCCTCATTTTGCTTCTTTAAAAGTTTTACGCGGTCATCAATAAAGCCGATGGCACCGTTGAGAAGTGCATAGACAAAGGTGAAGACCAGACGAAGCGGATTCGTTCCGTTGCCCCCGATCATAAAGACCGTACCCAAAACGGCGAAAACTATAAGAGTTGACAATATAAAGGAGATACCGCCCATAGTGGGAGTCCCCTCTTTGCTCTTGTGCCAGCGCGGGCCGACGTCGAGTATCTTTTGTCCCATCTTGTGGCTTTTTAAAATGGGGATAATGAATCTGGAAAGGAGAGCGGTCAGCGCAAAGGTGACGATGATCGATACAATAAAGCATACGAAGGGTGTCATAAGTTCACGTTCCTTCTGTTCAATTTATTTTCTGAAATTTTATTTTGAAAGGAGTGCAACGACTCTTTCCATCTCGACAGCACGGCTGGCTTTGAAAAGTATGCAATCACCCTCATCAAGAAAGCCGGATATCTCTTTTGCGAGTGAATCGGGGTCGGACAGATCGGTAAATGATTTTACAGCGATTCCGTCGGCACCTTTGGCGATGTGATTTGCGAGAGGGCCGAAGGTAAAGAGAGCATCGATGCCCTTTTTTGCGGCATATTCTCCGACCGAGCGGTGGAGGGAGGAGCTGTCATCACCAAGCTCGCGCATGTCGCCGAGCACGGCGATCTTCCTCCTCGCATTCATCGAGATAAGTACATCGAGCGAGGCGCGGACCGATTCGGGAGCGGCATTGTAGCAGTCCTCGATAACGGTGATCTCTTTTTCGCATATCTTTATCTTCGAAATACGCTGGCGCATGCCGGTGTTTTTGAAGTTTTTGAGTCCGAGACGTATGTTTTCCTCGCTTACCCCTGCAAGATATGCCGCCGATGCCGCGAGGGCGGCATCAAAGACCACGTGATGTCCGACTGCCGGAACCGAAAGATTTTTGAGAGGCTTTCCGTCGATAGCAAGATCGAAATGCGAGCTTGTTTCGTCGAAGTTTACTCTGTCAATATGGCAAAAGGCATTTTTGTCGCTTGCCGATACGTAGTGCGCCCGATTTACATTCATGAGCAGCG
>JAFXHW010000048.1 GCA_017533545.1 Clostridia bacterium | reverse complement strand
TTTCCAAAAGCTCTATGTGCTTCGGCGGTGTTACGCGATGAGCGTCCAGCTTGCGGGAACGCTTGAGGCATCCACCGTAGCCCTTGAGACGAACGCCTCGTCCAAAGAGCTGAATCGCTTGCGATCCTTCTCCTTTTGCAAAGTTGATAAGTCCCATTGTGGATACGCGCCAGCTGTTCCAGCCTTCTGTGAACTTACGCGATCCGATTAGCATCTTAATATCCGAGTTCGGTGCATTAATGCTTCGGAACAAGGATTCCGAAACGAACTCCTCGGTGCTAACAATAATGCCTTTATGCTCACAGTTCTTCAAAAGACCGGATGTGTCTCCAATGTTGATGACGCCGAAATATGTGCCGTATTCACTAACCTTGAGACCTATTTCTCCTGATACCTGGCGAATGTTTTCAAGGCGCAGGCGCGGCTCGTCCGCATTTCCATCGGCGTTGAATACAACGTGTAGAATGTCGTTAAATACATCTGCGGGGTTTGCTGTTCCCCCGAAAAGCTCTTGAAGTGCGCGGAAGTCATTATAGAATAACTCTCTGCCGCTTCCGTCAATCAATCCTGTGTCGTCGTTCAAGACCGCACGAATATGCTCGATCGATTTTGCACGATTGCTTAAGAATTTATTGAGGAATACCAGCACTTCTTCGACGTCGGTCAAGAGCTCTTTTTCCGCCTGTGTTAAACCACTCTTTTTTACCGGTGCAGTAACGCGGTTACCTACGAACACCAAAAGCGGCTTTTCAATACGGAACTCACGAAGTTCGTCTGCCTTTGTTTCAAACAGCTTCATTTGCTGATAGAACGACAGGAGACATCCAACGAGGTACAGATGGCGTTGCTCGTCATCTACACTGCTTTGCAAATTATAGATGCGATAATCTTTGCCGTATCCATCATTATAGAAGAATTTGTAGGAGTAATCCATAATAATGGATTTTCCGTATTCCTCCATAAGCGCTCTTTCGTCCTTTGCCTGCTGCGTGTTGCCGGTGGCATTAGCGTTGAGCGCCTGCTTAAATGTTGCGGAATATTCAAACGCAAAGCCTTCTGCAGAAAGGCGGGTACGGTATTCATACCAAACGTCGCCCGAAAGACCTCTGTGACCTTCGTCAATCAAAACGAGGTTGTTCTGCTCGAAGCTGTCAACTGAAACTGTTTTAACCTTTCCTTCTTCCTTCAACTTGTTCATGTCGATAACGACCACGTCATCGCGCCTGGTTGCGAATCCGCGATCCTTTTCGAACATAGCTGCGGGTATGGACGAAAGGGCGAGCTCCTCAAGGTGCTGCTTGCTCATGCCCTCGTTGGGAGCAAGAACGATTACCTTGTTGATGCTGAGCTTGCTGTTTATGCGCTTTGCGCGTTTGAAATAATGAAGGAACTGAAGAATGTTCACGTGCATGATCAGCGTTTTACCGCTTCCTGTTGCGCACATAAACGCCAGTTTATTCATTTTATCGGGGGTGAAAGGTTCGTAGCCGATGCGATACATCGTCTGTGCATCAGCATCGCTTAAGAATTGGTTGAGATCTTTGCAAAATGCTTCTCTGTCCGAAAAATAACGGTCGAGATACATTTCGGTAAAGAGCAAAGAAATGTACTGAAAATACTTCCAACGGATTGTGCCGCGCTTTTCGCCAATCTGGCGGGTATGGCGGCAGATATTTTCATCGTAAAGACGAAGCTTTTCTGCGGTGATGCCTGCGCCTTTCAGCTTGCTAATCCGAATCAAATAGTCGCAAAAATATGTGTTGCCGCTTTCGTTGACACCTTCGAATTCTGGCGTGTTGAGTTTCTCGCCAAGTTCGGATAACGTATCGATTCGAAGTTCGTGCAAGAAATATCGGAACAGTATCAGCTTTTCGTCAAAGCTGACCTGTGGTGTGGTTGCTTGTCTTGCCATCCTCACACCTCCTCAAACATGCGCTTCTTGAATTCGATTTCGGTTACCTGTACGTTCCAGCTCTCATTTGCTCCGCGCAGATTTTCAAGGTTGTTGTCTCCGTTTACGTAAATCACATCGTATGCACGGTTGGATGCATTCTTACGATAGGTAGTAAAGTAAGCGTCAAGCGCCGCATTGGATGCAACAACGTCATCGCTTACAGTGCGCCAAATCACAAGCGCACGGCGACCGTCGGGAAGCGTTCCTTCTACATGACGGAAGGCGTACTGACCGTTGACATCGCTAACCAAATCAACCGCACCTTCGTATGCAGGGGTTGCTGCGGGCTTGCTGAGATAATACGAGAGGGCGCTCTGACTTGCTACGGTCAAACCGATCAGATAGTTGAACGTTTCAACCAGATCAATTCCGCGCTCCTTGCACTCGTTCTTCTCGGTGATTTTCATGGTGTATGCAAAGGGATTCGAGAATGCCTCGACATCCAAGAGACTGCCTCTGCTCTCCAAATCCACCATATAGTGAATGAGGTAATCTTCGCCAAGAAGTGCCATAAGCTGTCCGCCTTCGTCGGAGAGCTCAATATTAGAAAGCGCATCCTCGTAGCTTTCAAGGCGCATATATTTGATGATCTGGGATATACCGTTGTTGCGCTGCTGAGGTTTGCCGTCTTTCCAATCAGCCGAGTATGCCGCCTTTTGCACGCGAGGCTTTGTAACCAAGTCAAAATATTCACCCATTTCAACAAGTATATATTTCCTCTTGTTTTTATCTTCTCGATTCAAGTTTATTACCGCGTGACCAGTTGTACCCGAACCTGCAAAATAATCTAATGCAATTCCATTATTGTTTAGCATAATCTTCAAGGAGTCCATCACAGCATAAATAGACTTAGGATAGGTAAACGGATTTTC
>JAFXHW010000047.1 GCA_017533545.1 Clostridia bacterium | reverse complement strand
TTCGGTGTTCTGAATATTATTATAAGCACTTGCGGCGGAATGGTTATCCGCTGCGCGGAATGAAGGGAACTTTACCAGCTTCCAACGTAGTCGCTCTCATTTGCGGGGAGTTCGACCTCGCCGTCAGTGCAGATTACCTTGCAGGCTGGGGTTGATATGTACCAGGCATCGCTTTTTTCAATGGCGTTCCACTCATCGACCGTTCCGTTATAGACGATCTCCTCGAGTGATTCGCACAGACCGAGTACGGCGTAGCCGCTGATTTCTTTCAGCGTTGAAGGAAGTGAGATCTTTTTAAGACTCGTACATATCTCAAATTCGCGTGCAGAAAGACTTTCCACACCCTCGGGGATTATGGCGTATTCAAGGGAATTGCATTGAGCATAAACCTTTGATCCGAAGTTCTCAACGCTTTTCGGGATATTAAGATATTTTATCGAATCACAATTTTCGAACGCCGCGCTACCGATGTAACGCAATCCGTAAGGCAAAACTATATCCTTGAGAGCGGTGCAACCGTAAAACACCGAGACGCCGATATATCCAAGCTCATTCGAAAAAGAAACTTTTTCAAGAGTCTTGCAATCCATAAAAGCAAGGTTGCGGATTACTTTAACACCGGGGAGCGAGATGGCAGTCAGCGCGGTGCATCCTGAAAATGCATGTTCACCGATCACCTCTGTATTCTCGGTTATTGAAATCTCGCTCAGAGATGTACAGCCATGGAAACAGTCATCGGGAATAGCGATGAGTGATTTCGGAAGAACCAAATTATCAAGACTTTCGCATCCCGAGAATGCAGCTTCCCCTATTTCTTCAACATTCTTACCAAACTCTATCGATGAAAGTGATGTACAGCCATTAAACGCACTATTGCCGATTTTTTTCAGCGATTTCGGCAAAATAACACTTTTAAGCGTGTCACAGCGATAAAAGGCATAATGAGCTATCTCTTCGATACCGCTTGAGGGTATGATAGAGGTTCCGATACCGCAAAGAAGAGTCTTATTCTCTTTTCTGATAATGCAGTTCCCCTCGATTTGCAGATATCTGCCCTTGCCGCCATCGATCGAAAGAGATTTTAAGGTATTCATTTGCGGAATAAAATTTTGCGCTACAGAATAAGTATCGCGGTGAAGCACCAGCGATTCAGCTTCTTCATTTTCAATGCCGACAAGATACATATATGGATTTTGGCTGTCGCCGATGTAAAGACCGCCGCGGTATTCGTTGTAATTTGCATACTTTGGAAACGCATCGCGACCAATATTTAAGATACCCTTGTGCGCTGTAATTTTCAGTTCACAATGTTTAAACGCCTGACTGTCTATCTCTGTAACTGAGGCGGGGATTTCAAAGTTAGTAATCGAGAGACAGCTGTCGAATGCCCGATTTCCGATTCGGGTGATATTTCCCTTGATCTCTACGGTTTTCAAGGAACCGCAGTTTTTAAACATATAGTCGCGGATTTCGGAAACACCCGAACCGACCGTGACTTTCTCGAGCTTTTCGCACTTTGAGAACAGAAAATCACCGATAAAGGTAACGCTGTCGGGAATTGTAACCGTAATCAGACTCTTACACTCCCCAAACGCCTGGGTTCCGATAGATTTCAAACCTTCGGGTAAGGTAACCGAAGTAATGTGCTCGCATTCCTCGAATGCGGCATCGGCAATAACCTTTGTATCTTTGTGCAAAACTGCCTTAGTGCCGATATCGCTGCTGTAAAACATAAAAGCGTAAAAGGGATTTTCCGCATTGCCGAGGTAATATCCGTTATTGTATTCGTTGAATTTCATGGGATATCGATCCTTGACGTCGGAATAAATACGAACGGCTATTTCTTCAACCGTATCGGGGATGGAAACTGTCTTTATCTGATCGCGGTATGTGCCGATGAATGTCGATGACGATAGCTTTTTTATCGGTATTCCGTTATAATAAGCGGGAATAACAAGTTCTGTACCGTTGAAATCTCCTATATTACCGAAAGTGTAATAGCTTCCGTCTTCCGAAAGATACAGATGAAAACCTTCTTCGGTATACACTGTGATCGATTTCATCGCCTCCTCAACGGGATCTTCGGGGCGTGAAGCGTCGCGGGTGAAAATTATCACGGCAAAAACGGACAAAAGAACGATTACAGCGCCTAAAACGGCAAATAATACTTTTTTCTTCATGTCGAGCGATCCTTTCTTTTAAAGTGCAAAGTGCAAAGGGCAAAGGTACGGTGAATTTCAGCCGAGACGGAAATTTTCAATTAATTAAAAATGTCTTTTGATTTTTATACAGACCGTCAATAATTAGGTTGGTCGTTGTTTTCGGGATATTGGTATTTGCCGTCACGGCAGATCAATGTAAAAGCCGGAGTCATAACATACCATCGCTCACCTTTTTCGATTGCGAACCATTCCGCAAGCGTGCCGTTGAAATAGATGCGCTCAAGAGAGGAGCAATACATTAAAGCGCAGAATGAGATAGATTCGAGAGTGGACGGCAGATGCAGCTCCTTGAGCGATTTGCAGCCTTCCAGCGAGTGCGCCTTTAATGCGGTAACTCCTTCCGGGTATTTTGCCGCAACAAGATCTCCACAATTTGAAAAGGCAGTGGAAGTAAAATCCAAAACGAAATCGGGTGGCACAAACTCTTCTATCGAAGTGCCCGAGAAAGCCTGATCTCCTACGTGTATGATACTTTTAGGCAGAGAAAACGACCTCAAGGCTTCGCAAGAACTGAAGGCGGAATTTCCAATGTGTTCAAGAGAATTGGAAAATTCGACCTTCTCAAGACTTTTGCAGTCAGAAAAAGCCATGTATTCGATAACCTTTACCCCTTTGAGCTCGATTTCCGGGAGTGAATCGCAACTGTTAAAAGCCATATATCCTATGAAATCAACACTTTCGGGGATCCGGATCTTGCTTAGGGTATTGCAGGAGGAAAAGCAACCGATCGGGATCTCTTTGAGCCCGCCCGGAAGAATGACGGAGGTAAGATTTTTACATTTATAAAATGCACGATTTCCGAGCTTGACGTCCTCACCAAGGAAAACCACCGATTCAAGGGAGGGAGATTCCGAAAAAGCATACTCTCCTATTTCGGCGACAGATTCGGGGACGGTTACATGTGTTGATCCCGCGGCGGCAAAAAAAGCATAATCTCCGATAGATGATACCGATAGCTCGCTTGGGATATTGTCAGCGGATGAGCCGCAGATCAGCTTTCCGTCTTCTTTTCTGACAATACAGTTTCCTGCGGAGCGGAGATAGTCGCCCTCCCCTCCTTCAATTCCGAAGCGCTCGGGAGAAGCTCCGCTCAAAAATTTGCATGCAATACCGTATGTACCTTTTTGCAGGATTATTTCGTTTTCATCGGTGTCGCTGACGGAAATTGCGTATAAATACGGTTCTTCCTCATTTCCGAGATAGTTTACCGAGTCTTTTTGATTGAAAGATGAGACGTTTTTGAAAGCATCGGGAAAAATTGTTTCTATTCCGCGGTGAAGCGTAATACTTTTGAGAGAGGAACAATTTGCGAAGGCATCCTCTCCAATACTCTCAAGCGACAGTGGAAGATCGATCACTTCGAGAACACGGCATTTGCTAAAGGCTTCATAACCGATATTCCGAAGTCCATCCGGAAATCTTATGTTTTTAAGAGACGAGCATTGATAAAAGGTTTGTGATTTAATATCAGTGATCCCATCGCCGATAATCGCTTCTTCAAGCGCGGAGCAACCCCAAAAAGCAGACGACCCCAAGGTGTGTACACTTACGGGTATTTCTACCTTCTTAAGGGATTTGCAGTAGCGGAATGCAAAATTTCCTATAACAGTAACGCCTTCAGGTATACTTACCGAGGTGAGCGTGGATTTTTCAAACGCTTGGTCGGCTAAAACCGTCGTATTCTCGTGTATAACGGCGTCAGCGACATACGGTGTATCGTATCCTATCAGAAATGCATAAGGATTTTCTGAATTTCCGAGATATGAGCCGTTTTCATAAAGATTGAATCTCAGCTTTTCGCATTTGGTAAAAGCTCCGTCGCCGATAGATCTTACAGTATCGGGGATGGATACCGTAACAATATCGGATTGGGTGTAAAAAGCCAATATGCCTATCTCCTCAATCGGAATGCCGCCGTGATGAGAGGGAATGACAATATCGGTATCTGTGCATTTTCCGATATCCGATACACAATAATAGCTTCCATCCTCCGAAAGAGTCAACTCAAGTCCGTTTTCGGCGTAAACTATCGTGTCAGCATAAGGATTTACCGTATCGCGCGGATAGTCGCGCCCACTCTCGTCCTTGAAGAACGCAAAGCCCGCAACGATCGAGACAAGGACGATCAGCAGGATGGTAATGATTATTATTGCTGTCTTTTTCATTCGGGCTCCTTTCTTACGGCGGTGCCGCAGTGTAAATCAATAATTTCCAAGTCTTGGCGAGAAAATTTACCTTAAACTTCGCCGCAGGCGAATATTAACTTGCCGAAGGCAACATTAACTCGCGCAAAGCGCGATCTTAACTCTGCGAAGCAGATCTTAACTCTCGCGAAGCGAGACTGTCCCTGTACGCAACAAATTTAACGGTATCCCTCGGATCCGGCAGGGGAGTGAAGAAGTGGAGGTAGCCTCCCGAGTAGACGTCAAAGTGGTCTCCGACCGAGATCGGGAGCGCGCCGGGAGCATCCTTGCCGAGGAGCGAGATGTGCGCCTCCTCACCGTTTATCTCACCGTCAAAGGTGAAGCCTTCGGGCGAGAGGGACATTACGCCGTGACCGACGTCGCGGCACATAACGCCGTCCTTCTTCGGGTCGCCGTTCGTCACGCCAACGCTGCATTCGCAGGTCAGCGGAGAGGTGAGGTCGAGAGTGGAGGCGTTGTGATCATACCAATCGGCGATCGTCTTGATGGATTCGACGCCGTTTATCTGACCGTGGGCGTCGACGGTTGCGGTAAGTCCGCACTCGGAGCAGACGATCTTGTTATCCTTGCAGATCAGAGTGTGCTCGGCACCGCACTCGGGACACTTCCAAAGGATCCCGTCGAGTCCTTCTGCGGCGTCGCGGACCTTGAAATTTGCGTTCGGGAGGGATTCCCAGGCATTGTGGGAGATAGCGGACGCGATCGCCTTGTCGATCTGGGGCAGAGTCATATCCTTGAGCTCGGAGCCCTCAAATAGCTTTGAGACGTTGATCTCAATGCGTCCGATGCGGGGCTTTTTCGCCCATTTCGGGAAGGTCTTGCCCGCGCCCTCGGCGGTGACGGTGTATACGGGTACGCCGAGATTGCGCACGAGCTCAGCCGTGCCGGGTGTGATGGGACAGGAGATGCCGTTGCAGGTCAGTCTGCCCTCGGGGAAAAGGACGAGGACGTTGCCCTCGCGGATCGCGCGGATCATCGAGAGCACGGAACGTGTATCGGGGCAGAACATCTTCTTAGGGATCGTGTGCATAAGGCGCAGGAAGGGACGAAGGAGCTTGTTCGCATAGAAATGCTCGCTCATAACGTAGGTCACGCGGCGGGGGTAGAGTGCCATTGCCGTGAGGACGTGGTCATAATTTGAGGTATGGGTTGCCAGAACGATCGCGCCGCCCTTGCAGCCCTTGAAGGCTTTTTTGTTGATATGTACGCGGTAGCGGATGCGATAGAAGAGGGAGACGAAGAAATAGGCGGGATGGTAGATCCAGGGGACGGGCTTGCCGATTTTTTGAGTTTTTTTCTTTTTTGACATGATGACTCCTTGTCGCGCGTAGCGCGAATGATGATCCACCGAAGGCGGAATGATGATCGCGCAAAGCGCGAATGATGGTCGGCTTGCGCCGAATGATGATTCGCCTTCGGCAAAATAAAGGTAAATTTCCGCCGAGCGGAAATTATATATTTATATTATACCAATATATATTATACCATTAAAACCCTTCCATTTCAACAAAAAATGTAAAAATCGCAAAAAAATTGTCAAAAAGGTATTGACAATCACGCGACCGTGTGATATAATATAAATACAGCAAACCCCAAGCATAACGAACTAATGAAAGGAAGGTATATAAAAATGTTTTGGATCATTGCTTCACTTATTGCGGTTTTGGCGCTCTTCGTTGCGCTCGGTTACTCAAAGAGCGGTTGGAAGCTCCGCGGCAGACAGTTTCTCGCGCTTTTCGGACTCGTTCTGATCCTCGGCGGCATGGTCGCAACCGTGCCCACGGGTCATACAGGTATCCTTACCACCTTCGGTAAGGTCGAGGACAAGACCCTCGAGGCGGGTATGCACATAAAATCTCCCTTCC
>JAFXHW010000046.1 GCA_017533545.1 Clostridia bacterium | reverse complement strand
CTCCGCGCGACGATCCCGAGCGACTACGCGCACGATCTTGCTCCCGTTTACGGCAACAAAAACGAGCTTTGGATCTCCACGGGTTCGCACGTTTACCGCTTCGATAAAACAAATAAAACCTTTTCCACCGCCTACGCGGGGAACGAATCTCTCGACCGCGGTGCGATCAAGGGTGTCGGCAATTTTGACGACGGAAGCCTTGTGTATATTTTCCCCGACGGCGCGTTCAAATCCTGGACGAGCCAATCCGTGATCTTTATGCGTGGCGGCGAAAAGCTGACTCTTTCATCCGTTTCGGGTCATTTTTACAAGATCAGAGTTTGGGATACAAGGTATCAGTAATAAAAAATCGGAGGCTTGCCTCCGATTTTTTACATTATTTTTTCTCCGTGATCTTCACTTCATAAACAATTCCGCCCGTCCAGGAGGGGTTGTTGTAGACGATGTAGAAGGTGTCGCCGACGTGGCTGATGTTCTCGGGCTCGCCTTTGGTCACGGGCAGGTCGATCTGACGGATATATTCGCCTTCCTTATTATATACAGCTATGCAATTTGTTTTGTAAAGCACGAAAAAGACATATTTATCATCCGCGTCCATGCCCTGCTTGGTAAATCCATTCTCGAATCCGTGAATCTGCGTGTCATATTTCTTGAGCTTGCCGTCGTAGCGGACAAAATCATAGCTACCCGAAATTCCGACCCAATAGCAATCCTCGAATTCGTCATATTCGATGGAATAAATCTGGTGACGGATCGTTTTCGTCTCTTTATATTCCATAGTTTCGGCATCGAAGATCGAAATGAGCTGGTTTCTCGGCGAGTTATGGCAGGCAAGGATCTCCTTGGTCTTCGGGTTATATGTCAGATCGTTTGCGTGGTCGATCTTAATATTCTCGTATTTTGCAACAACATTGCCGGTTACGAGCTCGGTTTTGACGATCGTTGTCACCGCGCCGCTCGATGCTCCGTCATTGAGGCAGGTGTAAAGATACTCGCCGTCGGTGCAGGCTCCCTGGATGATGCGGCACTTGACGCCGTTTGCATCTGTGTGCGGAGTGATGGTGTAAAGCTCCTTCATTGAAACCTCGAGCTCGTTGCCCGGCTCAAAGATCGGAAGGGTCAGCGTTTCGATTTCGGCGGTGTGCTTGAAGCCGATCGGAACAGTCATACCTTTGTCTGTCATAAAGTTTTCCTCCAGATATTTAAGCGCGGCATCGTACATCGCCTCGTTGGTTGCAACGATGACGAGCCTTTTTTCGTGCGTTTCGATCACAAAAGATGCTTCCTCGCGCGAAAGCGATGAAATAAACGCCGCTGCATTCGCACTTTCCGGTTCTTTTGTTGCGCCGATGAGTATCTGATATTCCGGATCGGTACCGGGCTTACGCTTGCCGTCGGTGTCAAGCTTGAGCGAAATGCCATATTTATCCTTGATCGTATTGCGAAGCTTCTGCATCGCGGAAATCACGTCGTTTTGGCCCGTCTCGGAGCGAACGAGAACGTACTCACTTGCGCCGTCCTGCACGATATGAAGATCAAGATCGACCGCCTCCGCGGTGCTTTCGGTAAGGTCGGCCGTGATTTCGGGCGCGGAAGTTTCAACCTCCCCCCCGCCGCCGCATGACGCGAGCGAAAATGCCATGATCAGCGCGAAAAGGAGCGCGAAAGTTTGTTTTATTATCATATCTGACCTCATTTTACTTCTTTTTGGTGTGCTTTTTCTTTTTTCTGACCGAATAGCCGAAGGAGCCGATGGTTTTGCCGAGCTCGAAATACTCGCCGTGGGCGAAGGCGGAGAGGTTGGCACGGCCGAGGTGCAGGCTTCCCTTCTCGTCGATCAGCGACTCGTCCACTCCCGTGGCGACGATGTCGGCGATGAACATATCGTGCGAGCCCTGCGGGACGATCTCGCGGAGCTTACATTCGAGCGTCAACGGAGATTCCGCGATCGCGGGCGCGGAGATCTTGAAGCACTTTTCGGGTGTCAGTTTGCATTTTTCGAACTTATCGACCTTTCTTCCCGTCAGCACACCGCAGGTATCGGCGGCGCGGACGAGGTTCACGGGCACAAGATTGACGCAAAATTCGCCCGTTTCCTTGAT
>JAFXHW010000045.1 GCA_017533545.1 Clostridia bacterium | reverse complement strand
ATGGAAATATAAATGATCGTGGGCGACAACAAATACCTTATCATGGCGCTCGATTTCGGTCCGTCGGATGAGGTACTTGATTGGGCGAGCGGCGTTATTGAAGAGCATCCCAATCATAACGTCATCATAACCACACACGCATATTTGTTTCGCGACGGAACCACCCTCGATGCAAACGACGTCTACCCTCCGATCGGTAACGGCGGAGAAAACAATGGCGACCACATATGGGACAAGCTGGTCTCTCAGCATGAAAATATCGTAATGGTGATCTCGGGACACGATCCGCATGACAATATCGTTGTCTCGCAGGATGCGGGTATCCACGGAAATATCGTAACTCAGATGCTCGTGGATCCTCAGGGCGTTGATATCAATATGTGCCCCACCGGCATGGTCGCAATGCTCTATTTTTCGGAAGACGGCAGCAAGGTTTCCGTTGAATACTATTCCACCGTCAACGAAAAATTCTTTATGGCGGACAATCAGTTTGAACTCGAAATTGCAGTTGTAAACAGTGCCGATAACGTCGTGGATGGCGCCGATAAAGGCGCAGCAAATGTCACCGTCTTGCCGGTAATTATTTGCGCCGCAGCCGTACCCGTTGTCCTGCTTGCTGTTTTCTTGCTTTTAAAAAAGAAAAAATAATCGTATAAAAAAGGCAGAGCGCGCTCTGTCTTTTTTATTGATTTACATATTGTTCATAAATTCTTCATTTAGCCATCACATTGCCGTGATATAATAAACATGGTTAAAAAAATAACGAAGTTTACAATTTAACATTAATATTAACATACAGGAGGATAATACAATGGCAACAAAAATCCTTGCAATCGATGATGATGTCAATATATGTGACATGTTACGCCTTTTCCTTGAAAACGAAGGATATGAGGTAAAAACCGCAAACGACGGCGCCGAGGGCGTTACCTTCTTTAAAATGTACGAGCCTGACCTTGTCCTGCTCGACATCATGCTCCCCAAAAAGGACGGCTGGCAGGTATGCCGCGAGATCCGCGAGATCTCCTCGAAGCCTATTATTATGATCACCGCAAAGGGTGAAGTTTTCGACAAGGTGCTCGGTCTTGAACTCGGTGCCGACGACTTCATGGTCAAGCCCTTTGAGATGAAGGAGCTTTCCGCCCGTATCAAAGCGGTTCTCCGCCGTTACAGTGCACACGATCACCAGAATGACGAAGAGGTTATCAAGTTCGATAACATCGAGATCAGCCTTCTCAAATACGAGCTCAAGCTCAACGGCAAATCGGTCGATATTCCCCCCAAGGAACTCGAGCTCCTCTACTTCCTTGCCTCCAACTACAACCGCGTATTCTCGCGCGATCAGCTTCTTGACAAGGTATGGGGCTTTGACTATCTCGGTGACAGCCGTACCGTCGACGTTCACGTCAAGCGTCTTCGCGAAAAGCTTGAGGGTGTTTCCGACAAGTGGATCTTAAAGACCGTTTGGGGCGTCGGATACAAGTTCGAGCTTCTTCAGTAATTTTGTAAAACAACCGATGCGGAGAGAGCATAAAGCGCTCTCTCCGTATTTTTAAAGATCACATTGAATATGAAAGGAATGTGGTTCAAAATTGTATAAGAGCGTATTTGCGAAATACATTACCGCGTTCATGCTGATCATCGTAATCGCGTTCATGATTCTGGCAGGTATTATCAGTTCAATGATGCAGAGCCATTCCGATGCATCAACCGAGGACACCTTAAAACGCTCGGCACAGAACGTCAAGCTCTATATGGAGCAAGGTTTTTCCTCTTCGGGATGCGACAGCTACGATGAATACATCATGGGCGACAGAATGGGTATATTGCGCGACATCTCCACATTGGCGATGTTCACAAATGAGGCGGTCATACTCTACATCGATTCTGACGGCAGTATCCTTTTGTCGAATATTGCCCTTTCCCACCCGTCGGTAAATGCAGTAACGATGCAGAACATCATCGAGAGCGGCAACCTGTTCGGATCGGGATTCCTTGATGGAGTATTCAACGATCAGTACAGCTACTACGCACTTCCCATATATAACGGCTCCAGCTTCGAAGGCGCGATATTTGCCTGCGCATCGGAGGACAGCATGAATCAGCTCATGCAGGACATGATGAAAACGCTTATCATCTCCAGCCTTTGGATCATGCTCGCCGCGCTTATCGCGGTATATTTCATCACTGAAAAGATCATCGGTCCCTTAAAGCAGATGAGCCGCGCGGCGAAAAGCTTCGCAGCCGGTCATTTTGATGTGCGTGTCCCCGTCATCGGCAACGATGAGGTCGCCGAGCTGGCTGTGGCATTCAACAATATGGCGACATCTCTTGCCAGCTACGAGGATATGCGCCGCACCTTCCTTGCAAACGTATCACACGACCTGCGAACCCCGATGTTCAACATCGGCGCAACGATAGACAGTATCCTTGCCGGCGCGATCCCTCCCGAAAAGTACAATTACTATTTCGATATCATCGCTCAGGAGGTACGACGTCTCTCCCGACTCGTCTCCTCCCTTCTGGATATATCCCGTATTCAGGCGGGTGACAGAAAGTTCAACTACGAGCCCTTCGATATCTGCGAAATGGCGCGCCAGATACTCATTTCCTTCGAGCAGAAGATCAACAACAAAAATCTCGACGTCGAATTCGACTGCGAAGAGGACAGAATGTACGTCAATGCCGACCATGACGCGATATATCAGATACTGTTCAACCTATGCGACAATGCGGTAAAATTCGCACGCGAAGGCGGAAAGTACAAAATATCACTCCACACCAAGGATAAAAAGGTGCACGTTTCGGTGTACAATGAGGGCGAGGGTATATCCAAAGAGGATATGCCATACGTCTTTGAACGCTTTTACAAAGCGGACAAGAGCCGTGGACTTGATAAAACCGGTTCGGGACTTGGGCTTTATATTTCCAAGACCATCATAAACGCCCACAACGAGCGCATTTGGTGCCGCTCGGAGATGGGCAAATATTGCTCGTTTACCTTCACACTCCAGCCGACAAGCGAACAGGCCTATAAGGCATCGCAGGAGGCAAAGCACGCCGCTGCGAAGGCGGCCGCCGAGGGTATGAAAAACGAAAGCCCGAAATAACGTAAAAAAACCGATACGGATAATTCCGTATCGGTTTTTTGTTGCAGTTATTCCACACGTTGTATCACAATAACGCCGCTTCTGCCTAATGTGGCCGATTTGCCCGCAGTATTCGATGCATATCCTCCGCCTGCACCATATCCGTTTCCGGTAGCGCCGGGCATACCGCCGTTTTTGACGGGCGAGGTCGAGGTGAGATTGGTCGCATTCGTACCAGTATAAGCAAAGATCGCGCCATTGCCGCCAAATGTTCCGTCAAGAGTGTATCCTCCGACGCCTCCCACAAACACACCCGTGCATACGTTCGATCCGTTGGGAGACAATGCCAGGGGAATACTTGATCCCTTAGAACAGCTCATATAAGAGCCGAATGATGTTTCGGACGAAATGGTGCAGGAAATGCTCGCGCCCTTCTGCAGAGTCAAGCATTTCATATCTATCTGTCCCATATCGCCCACCATGCCGTCGGTAGTGCCATCGCCGCCCGAACCGACACAGATCACCTTGTAGGTGCCGCTCTCCGGACAGGACCAATCCTTGCTTTGTGTTATAACTTCGGTGTAAGGTATCATTTTCTCTTTCCTTTCTAATTTGTTCTCAGCGGTTATATCACCGCAAACGAGTACATATTGCCTTTAAAGATCATACTGACGCCGCCCATTTGGGATAATACCTCGTCGCTCAGATGACGGCTTAAAATCGAACCGTCGAGTACGTTTGAAAGATCGCGCTCGGCTTTGTTTTGAGCCAAATTGACAATGCCGTCCTCGCCGATGCGCTCGTGCAATGAGTCGATCCAAAGGCAAAACTCCTGCTCGGCAGATGCAATAAAATCGAGCTGCGATGCATAGGCATCGGCCGAATCGGCAATCACTGCATCAAGCTGCTCGGCGAAAGCACTCGTGTCAAGCTGATCGATAAGGGCGGTAACCATACCGCAAAGCTCACTGTCAAAACGCAAATCAACGATGTCGCTCTGCATGATATATGATGCAGAGGCGCCCACTCTGACATCGGCAAGCGCAAGCTCGTATATATTTTCATTTCTCGTCAGTGCGATATTGTCGTCAAGAACCTCGAGAGAAATACAGCCCAATATTCTGTTCATTCGCAAAACGATTCGGTAAACCGTCTCCTCAACACCCGAAAAAAGCGAAATTATCTGCTCCTCGGTGCAAAAGGCGAAATATCCGTTTATGAAGGCGTCGCCGGGCATTATCTTCACATTAAGACCGTCGCCCGCCTTGACCAAAAAACCGTCGGACGGCGACGCATACACGCCGTTGCCCACAAAGCGTGAGAAATAGCGTGCAAAAAACTCAGCATTCTCGGCTCTGTTGCCTCTCGGATATCCCGACGCACTCTCGATTATCTCGGTGCTGTCAAAAAGTCCGCTTCTTAAAGCCATTATTCAATATTTTCCTTTCTGTGTTAATTTAAGATGAATTTGCCCTTCAATATCCGCTTCCCATCCGACACCCTCTCCTCAAGTTCGGCAAGCCTTCCTTCGACCACCCCATCAACGGGAGCGATGATGATATCGCAAAGATCACCAACATCAAAAGCCGAAGGATATTTCGGATACGCCGAGGTGTCAAAACTGATCTCCAGCGTCGCTTTTTTGTTTACCGACGCCAACTTTTCCATGCCAACACCAACGAGATAATCTTTAAACTCACTGTCGGTCATGTTGCCTTTTCTGGCATCACGAGCGTAAAAATACAGCTCGCGCACGTCCTCGCCATCTGAAATATCATAGCAGACGGTATGTGTGCTTGAACATACGTATATCCTGTTGTAGGGAAGGTGAGATCTTTTGTAAGAGTAATCGGCGATGTTTCCTCTTTCGTCCCAAAGAAGAGCGCAACGCCCATCGGGACAGTTCCATCGTCTGTCCCCTCCCTGCCAAAGCTCAAAAACGAGCCGTGCATTCTCAAAATCACATCTGATTTTGTATGACAGGCCGAAAAGCGACAGTATGTCGTATAACCT
>JAFXHW010000044.1 GCA_017533545.1 Clostridia bacterium | reverse complement strand
TTCCGGCGTTGTTATCGAGATTCTTGACTAATCAATAAGTCTCAGTTTGGGATGGGCGGCTTTACCGTCCATCCCATTTTATTTTTAATACTGCGGTTTTCACTTATGAAGGCCATGCTTTCCGGTTTGAAAATTCGATTTCAAGCTGATATCTTTGGGGATTGGTGTAATTCCATACCGGCGGTCAAAGTCCGCGAGTCGAGATGCCGTATCCGACAGAAAGGGTGAGATTCCCTTACCGACGGTCATAGTCCGGATGAGAAAAGATAATGGTTTTAGCACTTTACATACAGTGCAGATTCCGTTACCCCATTTTGTATTCAATTTGGAGGTAAAAGATTTGAATAAGCTCAAAAAAAAATTCGATTCCAGACGTATGGTGATGCTGGCAGTTTTCTGTGCCATAGCCTTCGCCACAATGTTCGTTCTGCGCATCAAGGTGAACTTTTTGACCTTTGACGCCAAGGACACCGTAATACTTATCGCCGCAATGCTTTTTGGCCCCTCCGCGGGCGTTATAATATCGCTGGTCGTTGCCACACTTGAAATGATCACTGTCAGCGACACCGGCATTTACGGCTTTATTATGAATTTCATTTCGTCCGCCGTATTTTCGGTGGTCGCGTCGGTAATATACAGACGCACAAAAAACATGCTGTCCGCCGTTTTGGGACTCGTTTGCGGAGTGCTTTCTGTAACGTCGGTCATGATGCTGCTAAATCTGCTCATCGTGCCCCTCTACACTCCCGGTGTTGATGCCAACGCAGTTGCGGGTATGATCCCCTCGCTGCTCCTTCCCTTCAATCTCACAAAAGCATCGCTTAATGCCGCACTCGTTGCCGCGCTCTATAAGCCGGTATCAAGCGCGCTCAAGAAGGCTCGCTTTATCGAGGGAAAGGATTCGGGCGAATACAAGCTTCGCGGCAAGAGCCTTGTCTTTTTGATCGTTTCGGTTCTTGTTGTCATCGTCTGCCTTTTGATTTTGTTCCTCGTTCTGGACGGCAGCTTTTCGCTCTTTCGCGAAATAGGCAAATAAATTTGCACTTTTTCTAAAAAATTAACAAATATCTATTGATATATCACCCCAAGTGTGATATAATCGTGACAGTTTATATCTTATCAAGAGAGGCGGAGGGACTGGCCCTGTGAAGCCCGGCAACCTACCTGATTTTATCAAGGAAAGGTGCCAATTCCCGAGAGATGAGAGCTTGACCTTGTCAAGTTGCACTTGCAGCAAGGAAATAGAAATTTCAGACCCTCGGTTAAAAAATTAATCGCGGGTCTTTTTGTTTATAAAGACCCATATCTAAAAAAGGAGATAGAAAAAATGAGCATGAGAAAACTTTTCACATCAGAATCTGTTACCGAAGGACATCCCGATAAAATATGTGACCAGATTTCCGACGGTATTCTTGACGAATTACTCAAGCAGGACAAAATGTCCCGCGTTGCCTGCGAAGTTACCACCACCACCGGTATCATCTACATAATGGGTGAGATCACCACCAATGCTTACGTCGATTTTCAGGCTACCGCCCGCAACATCGTAAACGAGATCGGATACAACAACTCTGCATACGGCTTTGACTGCAACACCTGCGCGGTTCTCAATTCCGTTCACGAGCAGTCGCCTGACATCGCACTCGGAGTTGACCTCGCTCTTGAGGCAAAGAAGGGCACTCTCACCGACAAATACGACATCGGTGCGGGAGATCAGGGTATGATGTTCGGATACGCCTGCGACGAGACTCCCGAGCTTATGCCCCTTCCCATTTCGCTCGCTCACAAGCTTGCAAAGCGTCTTACCGACGTAAGAAAGAACGGCACTCTGTCCTACCTCCGTCCCGACGGAAAGACTCAGGTTACCATCGAATACGACGGCAACACTCCCGTAAGAGTTGACACCGTTGTCGTTTCCACTCAGCACGACGCAGACGTTGAGCTTGAGACCATCCGTGCCGACCTCATCGAGCACGTTATCAAGCCCATAATCGATCCTTCCCTTCTTGATGACAACACCAAGATCTTCGTAAATCCCACCGGCCGCTTCGTAGTAGGCGGACCTATGG
>JAFXHW010000043.1 GCA_017533545.1 Clostridia bacterium | reverse complement strand
GCCGCAAGATCATCGTTGACACCTACGGCGGATATTCCCGTCACGGCGGCGGTGCATTCTCCGGTAAGGACCCGACAAAGGTTGACCGTACTGCAGCTTATGCAGCACGTTACCTCGCAAAGAACGTAGTTAAAGCAGGTCTTGCATCTCAGTGCGAGATCCAGCTCGCTTACGCTATCGGTGTTGCACACCCCGTATCGGTTCTCGTTGAGACATTTGGCACTGCAAAGGTTGCAGAGGACAAGATCGCAGAGATGATCAAGAACGACGTTGACCTCCGTCCCGCCGCTATCATCGACCGCTTTGATCTCCGCCGTCCGATCTACCGTCAGATCGCCGCATACGGTCACATGGGCCGCGAAGAGCTCAATATTCCGTGGGAAGCAACCGATCTGGCTGCAAAATGGAACGCATAATTTAATAAAATTAACACATCTCACCTCCGCTTCGTATATTAATATCAGCGGAGGCGAATGTGTTTGTTATAGAAATTATCATTTCAGCTGTTTTAGTATATATTTTCCATACCTTTCTTTACGATTTATTTTTCAGAGGACGTAAATGACCCCATTTAACGACGAAATGTTCGATGTGTCCGACTCGCGCGACGAGCTTATCGGACTTGAAGGAATAATTGAACACGTTATCTACCAAAACGAGGAAAACGGGTACTCGGTTTGCGAGCTTTCGGTCAACGATGAAGAGCTTGTTACCATCGTGGGTACCCTTCCCTACGTTGCGGCCGGAGAAACGATCAAGGCGCTCGGCAAATGGGACGTTCACCCCTCCTTCGGCCGCCAATTCAAGATCGACAGCTTCGAAAAGCAGCTTCCCGACAATGAAACTGCAATACTGAAATATCTGTCCTCCCGCGCTGTCAAGGGAATTGGTCCCGCGACCGCGCAGAAGATCGTTGATAAATTCGGGGACGAAACTTTTGACGTCATGGAAAACCATCCCGAATGGCTTGCAGACGTACCCGGCATAACCCGCAAAAAGGCGGAGGAGATCGGCAATGATTTCCGCCGTCAGTTCGGTGTGCGAAGCGTTATGATGTTCTGCCGCGACTTTTTCGGCCCTGCGACAGCGGTAAAGGTGTATAAAAAATGGGGCGGGTCGGCCGTTGAGGTGATAAAAGAAAATCCTTATGCACTTTGCGAAGAGATATACGGCATCGGTTTTGAAAGAGCCGACAGAATCGCCGCATCGCTCGGTTTTGATCCCGATTCACTCTACCGCGTCAAGGCGGCACTCAAATACATCCTTTCCTACAATGCCACAACGAACGGGCATTGCTATATACCGAAATCCAAGCTTATCGAGCTTGCCGTTGAAATGCTCGAAATATCGAGCGACAAGGCAAGCGATGCATTTGACGAGCTTTGCTCGTCCGACGGAGTAAAATCTGTCAAGCGCGGATCGGAATACGATGTTTATCTGAAAAACTACTACGATGACGAGCTTTACAGCGCGCGCAAGCTTGATCTTCTTGACAAGCTCTGCCCCAAGCTTGACATGACCGATATCGAGCGATATATACAGATCATTGAGGCAGAAAACGGTATCACTTACGCGGCTATGCAAAAAAAGGCTATTGTCAGCGCGCTTAGCAGCGGAGTCATGGTGCTTACCGGAGGACCCGGTACCGGTAAAACAACGGTTATACGCGCCGTTATGAGCGTTTTCGACCGATTGGGCATTGAAATTGCCCTTGCCGCGCCCACAGGGCGCGCCGCCAAGCGCATGTCCGAGGCAACCACCCGCGAGGCAAAGACTATCCACCGCCTTTTGGAGATGGATTTTTCATCGGGAGACGAGCCCCGATTCAACCGTAACGAAAACAATGTGCTCGAGGAGGATGTCATCATCATCGACGAAAGCTCGATGGTAGATATTTCACTTATGGCCTCCCTGCTCAAAGCCATCAAGCCGGGCGCGCGTCTTATACTGATCGGCGACTCCGATCAGCTCCCCTCGGTCGGTGCGGGCAACGTACTGCGCGACATTATAGCATCCGAGCGTTTTGTAACGATCACCCTGCGCGAGATCTTCAGACAGGCAGGTGAAAGCATGATCGTAACCAACGCCCATGCGATAAACACGGGTGAGCTCCCCTATCTTGACAAAAAAGACGGCGATTTCTTCTTTTTGCCCCGCGAAAACGACCGCGACATTGCGAATACGGTGGCAAATCTCTACATCAACCGTCTGCCGAAAACGTATGGCGAAAACATCCGTCCGGGAATACAGATAATTACCCCCTCCCGAAAAGGCGAGGCGGGCACAGTTATGCTCAATTCCCTGCTTCAGAGTGCAGTCAATCCGCCCTCGCCAAAAAAGCGTGAAAAAAAGGTGCGCGAAACCACCTTCCGTGAAGGCGACCGCGTTATGCAGATAAAAAACAATTACGATATCGAATGGCGGCGCGGCGACAGCGCCGGTGTTGGCATTTTCAACGGCGACATCGGCACGATCATATCGATCGACAACGACCGCGAGATCATGACGCTCAGCTTTGACGACCGTATATGCGACTACGATTTTGCAAATCTCGACGAGCTTGAGCTATCGTATGCGATCACTGTCCACAAGAGTCAGGGCAGCGAATATCCTTACGTTATAATTCCGATGTATTCCTTCGCGCCACAGCTTATGACAAGAAACCTGCTCTATACCGCCGTCACCCGTGCACAGCAGATGGTAGTAATGGTCGGCCGCAAGGATATCGTGGCGCAGATGGTGGTCAACAACCGCCGAGTAAAGCGTTATTCGGCACTTGCAGATCTGCTTCGCGCCACCGACGATTAAAAGCTTATGGAAACAAATCTGTTTCGTAAACTGCGCGATTTTCTCTACTACGGCGAGTGCGCGGTATGCAAATTGCGTCTCGATGACGTCAAAGACGATTGCCTTTGTCCCCATTGCCGCGAAAAATGGGACAATGAAACGAAAAATGCCGATTTGGGCAGAAAATTTATACCTGCCGCACCTTTGAGTTCCCTCAGCTTCCTATCGCTCTACCGGACTCATGAGAATAATATCGCACGCGATCTTATCCTTTCACAAAAAGATTATGATTCACCTGCCGTAAACCGATTTCTGGCGCGTGAAATATCGAAAATTCTGACAAATAATTTGACCGACGTTGGTGTCGACACCGTTGTCTGCTCTGTTGTGAGATCAAAGGCAAATATTGTGGACAAGGGATTCAATCAGGCCGAAAGTCTCGGCCGATGCGTTGCAAAAGAGCTGTCGCTTCGCTACGTAGATGCACTGAAATACGTAGGCAACAACACCGTTCAGCACGGTCTTTCTCCCGATGAGCGGTGGAAAAATGCCGCGAAATCTTATGCGATAAACGAATACGCCATAAGCGAATTGTCGTGCAGAAAGGTCATAATTGTTGACGATGTTTACACGACCGGTGCAACACTCAGCTCATGTGCTGCTATTCTGAAAAAGTACGGTGCAAGAAGAGTTGACGGCGCCGTCGTTGCTATATCATACCCCAATGTTTTTGACGAAAAAACGGGTGAACCTTTCCCGAACGAACCGTTATTTTACTGATAAAATTTCAATTAAAACAAAAGATGAGGTGTTTTAAAATGGCAAGAGATATTGCGATAGATATCGGTGCCGATACCGTGCGAATCGCCGCAAAGGGACGCGGAATAGTCCTTTCGGAAGCGGCGGTCATTGCTCTTGACGAGGACGGAAGCGTACTTCGCATCGGAAACGAGGCGCAGCGTCTGCTTGCGCGCTCGCCCGGCAATATCACCGCTCTCTACCCCTTTAAGGAGGGACTGACAAAGCACCGCGAGCAGGCATCTCTCTATCTTGACACTGTAATCCGCCGAGTAGTAAACCGCACTCTTATAAAGCCAGACGCCATCGTCTGCCTTCATGCTAATGCACATGGCGCATCGAGTGTATGCGATCTTTTATCCCGCGCTCCTATAAAGCACGTATACGTGGTGGAAAGTCCTTTTGCCGCTGCCGCAGGCTTTGGATGCGACGTCTTTTTGCCCAAAAGCCACCTCGTAGTTGACATCGGCGAAATGCACTGCGATATCGCCCTCATCTCGCTCGGATCTGTCGTTACTGCCCGTAATTCGAAAATCTCGGGACATGCTTTTGACCGTGCTATCTACGATCTTGTAAAGAAGAACTACGGACTTAAAATCTCGCAAAAAACGGCTGAAAAGATAAAGCTCGCCGTCGGAACGGTATGCACCGGTGTGGACATGCCCGACATCACCTTCAGCGGCCGTACCGTCGGAGACGGCAAGACAAGCGAGATCACAATAAACGGAATCGAAACGGTCGATGCTCTTCGACGGGATGCAAAGGCGCTCGCCGACGAGATTGCCGCCTTCATTACCGAAATTCCGATCGAGCACATGACCGACGTCAAGTCGGGCGGCGTGATCCTCTGCGGCGGTGCCGCCAAGCTCATGGGTCTTGATATGTACCTCAGCGAGCGGCTGAATCTGCCCGTCCGGGTTGCGCCCGAAAGCGAAAACACGGTGGTTTTGGGTGCGGCAAAGCTTCTTGAGTATATCGACGAGATGCCCCTTAACACCTTCAATATTTCCCGCCCGCGCGACAGCAAAAATTTGTTTTAACGTAAGTTTTGGCAGACAGATGTTTCCCATCTGTCTGCTCTTTTTTATAATTGTCCGCGAATTGGCTCATAATGTGCTTTTTTGCAAAAATTAATGCAAAAAAGAGTGATAAATCTTTTTTTATTAACAATAAACTTCTTTACAAAACGGATTAATGGTGATATAATAGTTTGTATCATGGATTAAAAGGGACTTTTGCGCCCTTTTGGAATTACAACAAAGTTTCATTATACAGGAGGCTATTCAAAAATGGCAAGAAAAATGAAAACCATGGACGGCAACAATGCCGCCGCGCACGTTTCCTATGCCTTTACCGAAGTTGCTGCTATCTACCCGATAACTCCTTCTTCTGTTATGGCTGAGGTTACCGATGCATGGTCTGCCAACGGCCTGAAGAACATCTTCGGTCAGCAGGTCAACGTTGTAGAGATGCAGAGTGAAGCAGGTGCCGCAGGTGCAGTTCACGGCTCTCTCGCAGCAGGCGCTCTCACCACCACCTACACCGCATCCCAGGGTTTGCTCCTCATGATCCCCAATATGTACAAGATCGCCGGCGAGCTTCTTCCCTGCGTAATCCACT
>JAFXHW010000042.1 GCA_017533545.1 Clostridia bacterium | reverse complement strand
TTCGGCGGCAGGCATCGTAAAAATCGATCTCATCAAAATCGAAGGTGTCAATGACATCGCGCTTGAACCCTTTTTGATGGAGCTCGGCGATAACGCGTGCCTTTCCGTACATCTTGAATTTTACAAGCGAGCGGACGGCGGAATCGATCATGCGGTATTCGTCAAGATACCCTTTTTCGATGACGTATGAAGCGGCGTATTCGATCGCCTCGGGCGCAAATCCCTTTTCGGCGAGCTTTCGGCGGAGTCGGCGCTCGGTATTGTCGGTATAAGCGAGAATGTTCATCGCACTTTTCAGCGCGCGCTCGTTTTCGCTCGGCGCGCTTTTTTTCTTTTCTTTTTTATCTTCGGATACCCCTTCGTTGATGAACGAAAGGTCCTCGTCGGTCAGAGAAAGGTCCGAAAATTTAACCGATCTGCTCAATTATTCACCTGCAGGAAGGGAGAGCTCGACGTCGTCATCGTCGTCGCTGTCGGCGCTCGATACCGAGAGAAGCTCGTCGACTTTGTCGCGCTCGGCGCGGATCTTCTCTTCGACCTCGGCGGCAATGTCGGGATTTTCTTCGAGATATTTGCGGCAGTTTTCCTTACCCTGAGCGAGGCGGTTTCCGTTGTAGGAGAACCATGAGCCGCTCTTTTCGATGATTCCGAGCTCGGATCCGATCTCAACGAGCTCGCTCGTCTTGGAAATACCCTCGCCGTAGAGAATATCGAATTCGGCTACCTTGAAGGGGGGAGCGACCTTGTTTTTGACTACCTTTGCTTTAACGTGTGAGCCGTACGATTCGCTGCCGTTTTTGAGGATCTCGGTGCGGCGGATCTCGATACGGACAGATGCATAGAATTTCAGCGCGCGTCCGCCGGCTGTTGTTTCGGGGTTTCCGTACATAACTCCGACCTTTTCACGGAGCTGATTTATGAAGATTACAACGCAGTTGGATTTTGCGATAGCGCCCGAGAGCTTGCGAAGAGCCTGCGACATGAGGCGGGCGTGCAGACCGACGTGGGACGATCCCATGTCGCCGTCGATCTCCTGCTGAGGCACGAGAGCGGCAACCGAGTCGACAACGATAACGTCGACAGCGCCCGAGCGGAGAAGCGATTCGGTGATCTCGAGCGCCTGCTCGCCCGAATCGGGCTGAGATACGAGCAGATCGCTCGTGTCAACTCCGAGAGCCTTTGCATATGTAGGATCGAGCGCGTGCTCGGCATCTATAAACGCACCGATACCGCCCTGCTTTTGCACTTCTGCAACGATGTGGAGGGCAACGGTGGTCTTACCCGAAGATTCGGGACCGAAAATTTCAACGATTCTTCCCTTGGGCACGCCGCCGATACCGAGGGCCATGTCGAGGGAGAGCGAGCCGGTGGGAACGGCGGTAACGTTCATGTTGGCGTTGTCGCCCAACTTCATGATAGCACCCTGACCGTACTGCTTTGTTATAGCGGTAATGGCGGTATCAAGCGCTTTTCTTCTTTCCTCGGAATTGGTCTGGGGAATAAGTTCAATAGGCTTTTTTGTGCTCTTCGATGCTTTCATAATATGTGATCCCTTTCAATTTCTTTCAATTTAAGGTACGTTTTATGCATTTGATATAATTATAACTCATTACAGCGATTTTTACAAGGGGAGGGTGACAAAAATATAAAAATTTACAGAGCTGCAAGCCGTACCGTTTTTATTTGTGTGGCTATATTATATACCAATATAATAGGAATGTCAATAGAAAATGCCAATATTATTGTATCGAGCAAAATAAAAATGCGGCAGAGGGGTAAAAAACGATCGGGTATGCGAGTCATACCCGATCGTCTGGTTTTTATTTAGCTGTCGTTCTTTCGTAAACGGTCTTGACCTGATCTGCGTTCATCGCATAGGAGTAGAGATTGAAAGCCGCAACGGTGCAGTATGAAAGCGATTCGCATTCACCTACGCCGTTGGGCGAAGCGCCGAAGCAGATGTATTGTGCCGATTCGGTGGGCAAAAGAATTTCATTTTTCGTTTCGATCTCGCCTGCCTTCTCGCCGTTGACGTAAAGGGCGAGACTTGAGCCGTTGTATACCGCCACAACGTGATAATACTCGCCGACGGCATATTCAAATCCCACGTTTTTGAAGCGGAAGCGGGCGTCGCTTATACGGAAATCAACAGTTCCCTTGCCGTTTTCAAAAGCGGAGGCGGTCAGTCCGAAGGCGGCGTTGTACTGCGCCGATATTATCGGCAGATAGGAAAAGCTCGGTGCGGCATCCACTTTGAAATAGGCCTCAAAGGTGAATTTCTTGCCGATGAGGTAGGAATATGGAGTGTAGGGACCCACTTTTACGGTGCTGCCCGACGTTCCGTCAAAGGTGATGACGTTTTTGCCGATGCTCTCGTCATAGCTGATGATGGGAGTGTCGGTCGCGACGATAGGCATATCGTAGGGCGCGCCGTTTGAAATGCCATTTTCGCCGATGACGGTATCAATAAGGTCGGCCTTAAGCTCAAGCGAGTAGTCGGTTATTGAAAAATCGGCGCTGATCGGCTGCGAATAGAGGGTGTCCTCGGATTCGAGGATGTTTGACGAATACGGATTGTTCATCGCGCGGACAGAGACGGTGTACTCACGTCCGGGAACTAAAGCGGGGACGTTTACGCTGAGGGGCGTTTCATGATCTGAAAGGAAGTATTTGCAGCCGCGGTGAAGCTGCGCGGCAACATTGCCTTCGCTGTCTTTAACGGTTACTTCGTATACCTTGCCGAGAAGCGAGGCTTCGGCAATGGGCGGGAATGTGACCTTCACTTCATCTACGGAAACGGGTGTCACTCTGACGGATGCATCGTCGGCAAAGAAGATGTCATCAGATGTAAAGTGGTTTTTCGTGTATACAAAATTCTCTTTATCCCATGACTCAAACAGCCAGGTGCGGCCGACGAATTTGTCCTGGTAAATATCCCAGCAGCGCATCTGCATACGGTTTTGGGCATCAAGTTCGACAAGCCAGCACTGTGCATTGCTTTCGTTGTCATATTCTATGTCTCCATCGCCTGAGTAGGTAGGCAGATGGAACTGATAGAGCGAGCCGACATGGATTCGGGTGAAATCACCCTGTGTCACAGAACGCTCGTCGTGAAGGATAGAATGAGTGTGTCCGGTAAAGAGGACAACATTGTCATATTTTTTTGTAATGTCCCAAAGCGAGCTTATCGCAGGATCTTCAGATCCTTCAACGGGAGGATTGCCAATGTGATTGATAACGAAAACGGGCTTCTCACCCTTTCCGTCGGCAACCGCCGCGGATATCATCGAATCGATCTTCTTGGCCTGAGCGGCAGAGATGCTGTATCCGTTCAGATCATCGGCGGCGATGATAAAGTGGTAGCCGTTTATAACGGTGTCGCTTGTGGATGCGCAGTCGGTGAATATCTGCTCAAACAGACGGACACTCTCTTCTGCGTGCTTGTAATAGTCGTGGTTGCCCATGGCGATAATCTGCTTGACATCGTCGGGCATGTATTCGCCAAGCACCTTTTTGGCATCGAGCCACTGCTCGGTCCAGCCGTTATCGGCGATGTCGCCCGTGATGACGACGGCATCGAGCTTGTC
>JAFXHW010000041.1 GCA_017533545.1 Clostridia bacterium | reverse complement strand
TCTATCGCCGGCGCGACAGATCTTTTTTACTTGTCGCGCCGACTTTGTATATATCAGCAGTTGTTTTTAGTAAATATCCGACTATCTGACTCGCGTTCGGGATCGTAGTAATAAGACGTACCTCTTTTTCCGTTTAATCCGAGATAAAAATCTCCGTCGCTAAAAAGGAAATCACTTTTGTCGGGGAGCTTCTTTATCATCATTGCACGGCAGGTATGAGCTGGAAGATCAAATGTACAAGAACCGTCCAGATATCCGATGATCTGATGCGACCAGCAATCCACCATAATTGCTCTGTCATCGTACGGGTTTGTAACTGTCTTGGTTATTTCGTCGTCGCCCCAGTTATACAGCGCGGTCAGACGGGCATCGTCAGATACATCAATAAAGGCTTCGCTGCACCAGGGATATTCGTAGAAATCCCTGGGACGTGCCGCCAAACCCAAAGGAGGCAGAATGTTTGCGCACAGCGCTTTCCGCTCGTCCGAAAGCTTGTCAAGCTCCTCGTTGATAAGAATCTGTCCGCCGCACATGGCAACAACAGTGGCCCACATTTTCGCCTCATCCAACGTAAGCGACATACCGTCGCTGCCCTTATCGGTAACATAATCGCGGACAAGCAGAGCATCGGGGTCGTTGATAAACACTTTTTTATGGAAAGGACTGCGGAGAACAGCACACTGGGCGTCGTTGCGAATGATGTTCCATGCACCGGGATGCCATGGGCTGTCTGCGCCATTCCATGTGATGTCGGACGAGATACGGATAGAGTCAAAAATACCAACCGATTCGCCTATCGGAGCGCCGCAGGCCAAAAGGAATATTTCATCTCCGACGGTTTTGCGCAGCTCTTTCATGTAATGGCGGTATAACTCAACCGAGTATCCGTCCTTGTATTCCACACGAGAGGATTCTACGCCCATACGCAGCAGCAGATTGACTATAAAATCGATCTTGAAATAGACAGCTTTGAAATCATTGACACCACGGCTGAACATCTCGCGTATCAGCTCGATTACCTCTTCTTTGGCGATGTCAAGACCGTAGACCGATCCGTTTTTATCGGCCGGCAGAGCATCGTTTCCTCCGAAAAGCTTAAAAATATTGCCGTCTTTTCGGTTCATCAAAGGGGAAAGCTCTTCAAAACGGCTGGAGTGGTCGACAACCATACCGGGAGCCATCCAAAGTCCCAGTTTTAGCCCAAGATCGGTTAATTTTTTTGACAAACCCGGAATATCGCTCGGGAATTTTTTCTCGTCGTGAGTCCAATAGGCACCGAAAAGGCCTTCCTTTTCCCAACCGTCGTCGATCTGAACCAGATCGGCACCGATCTTTAGAAAATCTTTGCTGAGAAGGCCGGCCTGATAGAGTACGGCATTCTCATCAACTTTGTCATAAAGACAAGACCAGGACGACCAGCCGGCAGGAATCGGCTTGATGGGTTTGATTATATATCGGTTGTGCAGGGTTTCGGTATACAGCTCAAAGAATTCAAGTCCGCCCAAAGAATCGTCGAGAGCAATTTTTTCAAGGACGTATTCTATACCCGGGCAAACTCTCTTGTTTTCCAGATGCCATACTGCTTTTAGGTCGCTGTGATCGGTAACAAATTCGGTGTAAAAGCGTTCAAACGTTGTGAAAGCGGCGTTCAGATCTCCACGTTTGCTGTGAATTGTCACGATTTCCCTCGAGCGTATCGGGCCGCTGTTTGCACCTATTTGTTCGATCTTCGCAAATGCATTTGTGCTCAGCTGATTGTTGAACATATAAAGCGGAAACTCTCCGCCTATTCGGTTTTTACCAAATGAAAGAAGGAGGGCAACGCTGTCAAGACAAATCTCGGCGCTCGGAATAAAGGATATGGTATATTCCGTAAGCGAATATTTATGACTGCGAGATACGGTAAAGTCTGTTTCAAAAGCATTAAAGCTTATCGGGAAATTTTGTTCTGTGCTGCAGGATATCTCAATAGGAGTACGATCTGTAGCGGTTATACGCAGTAAAAAGTTCATAAGCGAAACCTTTCTTGCCAAAGTATGTTTTATCTTTAGGGCTATAAAGACAAATCCGAACCTCGTTTGGTGATGAGGTTCGGATTTTTGCTGTCGCCGTCGATTTCCCGGGCGGCAGCTTGCCGCTGGTGCGGACGGCGAGATTTGAACTCGCACTCTTGCGAACTGGTTTCTAAGACCAGCATGTCTGCCAATTCCATCACGCCCGCGTGTATGACATTTTATCATAAATACGGGAGTTTGTCAAGACGGAAAGTGTGACAGATGTCGCTCTGAATCCGGCCGTAAGGCTCACAAATCAGCGGAGGATCGATGCGCTGTTTATGATAAGAGTGCTGTATATCCAAAGGACATCGTCGACTTCTTCAAGATCAATTACCTGAGGGATAGCTGCAGGGAAGATATATCTAAGGTCGACTACATGGATGGTGGAATATCCATCGATAAGCAGCGGTATGAGCGAGCTGCCGAAGGAATCGCGGAAGACGACAAGTGTTTTTTCTTCGCCCTCGTAGAGGGGATTCTTAATGGTCTGGAATGCAGCCGCACCCGACATGAACAGGTCGTAGGAATCGTTTATGCCGAATCTGTCGGGACGATATACGCTCTCATCTTTGTTCGTTTCAAGATTGAATACGGTAGCTGCATCGGTCGTTGCACTCGTCAGATAGGTGATCTTGTCTGGGGCAAGGGGAAGGGCCGATTGACCGTAATAAACGCCGTAGAAGGGACTCATTGTGTGCTTTTCATAGCTGTCGAGCGAGGGCAGGGTAAGGTTCATGCTCTGGGCGATCTTATCTACGACTTCGCCGAGATTTTCCTGCGACCAGTGAGTGTCGGTAACGTAGTAATCATCGATCTCGAGGCAATCGAAAATATCGATATACTCGCTGTCCTTAACGCCCATCATCATCTCAACGAGGCGGTCGTAATCGATGGAGGGGTAACCGTTTTTGTCAGCTATAAAATAGTTTTTGTCGGGAATGATCGAAAAGAAGGTGTTTTTGCCCGAGAAATATTTTTCGTTGACCGAGTTGATCTTGTCAACAGCAAGCTGGACCTGCTTTTCGTCGATGGGGAATTCAAGCTTTGAAACTCCGTCGGGAGAAATGTAGATTCCGTTGTTGTCAGCCTGACCGAGCAGGTAGAAGTGGGCTATCGACTTGATCGTGCGGGCCTGATCGCGTAAAGGGAACTGGTCGAGCAGATAATCCTCCATATCTACCGAGAATTGCGCGTTAAAAACGGTGTTT
>JAFXHW010000040.1 GCA_017533545.1 Clostridia bacterium | reverse complement strand
CTCTGCCACCGCCAAAACGAGATCGGGGATCATCATACATTCAACGGTCGGGTCTGAGGCGCTATGAATAAACATTACCGTTTTGCTCAGCGCTCCTCCCTTTGAAAGCTCATCCTTGAAATAAAGGAAATCGTCGTATTTCAGTCCCATGCCTCCGAATACGATAACATCGGCCTCGGCCTGCATGGCAATGCGCGCAAGAAGCTGATTGTAAGGTTCACCCGAGATAGAGAAAATTGGGAGCTTTTGCGATACAACAAGCGTGTTGAACATATCTATCATGGGGATATTCGTTCTGAGCATTCTGTTGGCTAAAATACGCTTTGTAGGGTTAACAGAAGGGCCGCCGATGGTCGTTAAATTATCATTTAACGAAGGGCCGTTATCACGCGGCTCACCGGAGCCGTTGAATATGCGTCCCAGGAGATCTTCGCTGAACGATACGCGCATCTCATGTCCCAAAAAGCGCACCTCGTCGCCGGTGGATATTCCCTGTCCGCCCGCAAAAACCTGAAGCGAAACAATATCTCCGTCGATCTTATTTACCTGTGCGAGCGATTTGCCGAATCGGGTACTTATCTGCGCAAGCTCGTTGTATCTGACACCGCTTGCTTTGACGGTAATGACGTTGCCAACGATGGATTCGATTTTATTATAAACCTTGTTCATTCTTATTCACCGTCCTTAAGTAAGCGTTCTGCTTCCTTTTCAAGGCTTCCGTTGCCCTCGTTATAGAGTGCATCGATCTCAGATTCAGCCTTCTTGAATTCTTCGCCTTTGAATTCGGTATAGTTCCAGTCGATGAATCTCTGGCGCATTTTATTGAAAAATGCACGCGCATCATCCTTGCTTCGAAGGTCGTATTTACTGCCCAAAATGCCAACAAGCTTGTCGATAACGTATCGCTGGCGTGCGGTACCGCTGTCGGCATCGATAAGATCGAAGGAGTTTTGCTGCAGATATACTGCATCGAGCATCTCCGATTTCAAATAAACGGTGTAATCTTCGATCGTAGTTCCCTCTTCGCCGACAACCTTCATCATTGAATTTATCTCGTTGCCGCGATGTATGATATTTTTGCAGAAATCAGACTTTTTGCTATCTACTACACCGCCGTATTTCGACCATGAAATAAGCGGATCGATAGCGGGATATTTTCTTGCATCGGATCTTTCGCGGGAAAGGCCGTGGAATGCGCCGACAACCTTCAGAGTTGCCTGAGTTACAGGCTCTTCAAAGTTACCGCCCGCGGGTGAAACGGTACCGCCGATAGTGACCGATCCGCAGCTTCTGTCGGGCAGACGAACGTATCCCGCTCTTTCGTAGAACGCCGCGATATAGGACTCGAGGTATGCGGGGAATGCTTCCTCGCCGGGGATCTCCTCAAGGCGTCCCGACATTTCGCGGAGCGCCTGCGCCCAACGCGATGTAGAATCGGCCAATAAAAGGACGTTGAGTCCCATCTGGCGGTAATACTCTGCAAGAGTAACCGAGGTATATACCGATGCCTCACGCGATGCAACGGGCATCGAGGATGTGTTACAGATGATTATCGTTCTTTCCATGAGCGAACGTCCCGTTTTGGGGTCGGTAAGCTCGGGGAACTCGGTAAGCGTTTCAACTACCTCGCCTGCACGCTCTCCGCATGCGGCGATGATAACGATATCAACGTCGGCATATTTCGACGTTGTATGCTGCAAAACTGTCTTTCCTGCGCCGAAAGGTCCGGGAGTGCAATACGTTCCTCCCTTTGCGACGGGGAAAAAGGAGTCGATAAGGCGAACTTTGGTCTCCATCGTTTCGACGGGAGCAAATCTTTCGCTGTAGCATCTTATCGCACGCTTTACAGGCCACTTAAAGGACATACTGACGGGTATCTCGCGTCCGCGCTCATCGACGATAACTGCGACGGTATCCTTTAAGGTATACTCGCCTTTTTCGGCAATGGATTTTACTTTATAGCTTCCCAAAAGATTAAAGGGAATGAAAATCTTATGAGTAAACGCTCCTTCGGGAACACTTCCGAGATATTCACCCGCACGCAAAGTATCTCCAACTTTTGCACAGGGTGTGAACTCCCATTTTTTATCATAATCAAGAGCGGCGGCATAGTTTCCGCGCTGCAAAAACCATCCTGCTTTTTGGGCGAGAAGGGGAAGCGGATTCTGAAGTCCGTCTTAAATCTGACCAAGGAGTCCGGGGCCGAGCTCGGCTGATAACATCTCGCCGGTAAACTCAACAGTATCACCGCATTTGATTCCTCCGGTCATTTCATAAACCTGAATCTGGGCAATATTGCCTCTTATTCGTATAACCTCGCTTTTAAGCGCGGTGTCGTCTATCTTTACGTAGCATATTTCATTCATGGAAACGCTGCCGTTAAATTCTACCGACACAAGGTTTCCGTTAATGCTGACGACCTTTCCTGTATTTTCGATCATTATTTTTCCTCCGTTATATCTCCGTTAAGGACGGAGTTATAAATGTTTTTATATATGGTCTGTCCCGCCTTTGTATCGAACTGCTTAATACGGGAAAGCAGCTTTAGCTTCAGACCGTAGTAATAGACATAATCCTTTGAAAAATTGTCCATTGGACGGAGTGTTTCCAAAAAATTCAGACGGTAATTCAAGAGAAAAAGCTCTGCCTGCATGGGATTTTCAATCTCCAATGCCGCGCTTACGGCTTTCAAAAGCTCTGCGGGAATATATTCGCCGTTAATGTCAAACGATCTGCCGAGCTTTTCGGCCCTCGCCTTCGCCAGAGCCAAGCGCAATTTACGTTCGCCGTCATTCCATTTGCCTATCAGATCTAAAGCTGTACCAACGCCATCTATCGGGGGAACAAGAGTGAGGTTTTCAAGCGCATCGAGCGACTTTTTATCAAAAAGCCGGCCGCAGAGCTCGAAAAAACGCTCCTCTGTTATCGGAATCGGCGCATTTTCACCGAGTCCGTCAAGCGACGGCAGCTGTGAAACAAGATAGTATTCGGCCATAGAATCACGCCTCTTTCAGAAGGTTTGTGATTTTGGGGCTGAGATAGTTCGAAAGCATATCAACGACTGCTTCGGCCGAATAGTCATAGTATGCGCCGCTGTCGTTTACCGCGATACGGAATCCACCGTCGAAATTGTCATTTGCCTTGAGGGTAACTCCGCCGATCATTCTATCCTTGAGTCCTGCAAGAATAATATTCTCAAGCGATTTTAAGCTTTCGCTGTTTAAAATCAGCTCAATACTGTCGGTATTCTCTTTTTTCGCCCAGCTTTCAACGACATTAATAACGATGTTTGCAAGATTTTCAGATGAATATACCGCAGATACGTTTTGAGCGAGAATTACGTTCAGCTCTCTGGCCACACTTTCTCTGAAAGAAATGAGCAGATTGCGGCCTGCCTGACGGATGGCATCCTCTGCAGATTTTTCGATCCTCGCGTTTTCGCTCTGGGCATTTGCAATGATTTTTTCAGCTTCTGCCTTCGCATCTGCGATGATCTTTTCAGCCTCGGCCTTTGCCGATGCGAGTATGGCCTCGGATTGGCTTTCAGCAGCCTTCACGCCGTCGTTTACCGCAATACGGAATCCACCGTCGAAATTGTCATTTGCCTTGAGGGTAACTCCGCCGATCATTCT
>JAFXHW010000039.1 GCA_017533545.1 Clostridia bacterium | reverse complement strand
GCTCGGACTTGATGTTTTCGGGATCGGCCTGAGGCTTATCCATCTTGTTTATCGCAACGATGATATCGAGATTTGCATCCTTTGCGTGGTTGATCGCCTCAATAGTCTGGGGCATGATACCGTCGTCTGCGGCCACAACGAGGATGGCAATATCGGTGGACTTTGCACCGCGCGCACGCATTGCAGTAAACGCCTCGTGACCGGGGGTGTCGAGGAAGGTGATATCCTTGTTGTTGATATTGACTCTGTAAGCACCGATATGCTGAGTAATACCGCCGGCCTCGCCTGCGGTTACGTTTGCATGACGGATCTTATCAAGAAGAGAGGTCTTACCGTGGTCAACATGACCCATAACAACAACGATAGGAGCTCTTTCAACAAGGTTTTCTTCGCTATCTTCCTCTTCGCTGAACAGCTTTTCTTCAATGGTAACGACGACTTCTTTAGTAACTGCCGCACCCATTTCGTCGGCGATAAGGAATGCAGTGTCATAGTCGATATTCTGATTAATTGATGCCATAACACCGAGCATCATGAGTTTTTTAACGACCTCGGATGCTGCTACCTTGAGGCGGGATGCAAGCTCACCTACCGAAATTGAATCGGGAATGGTGATCTGAAGCTGTGCATGCTTTGCCTTTTCGAGTTCCTGGCGCTTGATCTTTTCCATAGCGGCGCGCTCGCGGTCATTACCGCGTCTTGCGGCCATATCACGGCCGGCAACCTTGGCATCGCGTCCGCGGTTGATGTCACGATTGTTGCGGAAAGATCCGTTATCGCGTCCCTTGGGAGAGCTGTCACGTCTATCCTGCTTTTTGAGCTTCTGCTTTTCGCCGGCAACATCCTTTGCTGCCTCGGGAACAAGCTTTTCAGCCTTATCATCGTAACGGGAAAGATCGACTGACGAGGAACGGGTATCTACGGTCTTTGTAGTACCGCGTGTGCGAGTGGAAGCGTCCGACGAGATGATCTCGATGTTCTGCTGTCCTTCGATTATGCTGGAGCCCGGCTTGTACTGGTTCTGCTGGGGCTTGGGCTTTTGTACCTTAGATTTCTGGGGCTGTGCCTGAACGGGACGGGTAAACTGCTGCTGAGACTTGGGTCTGTTGGGAGCCTCGCCTCGATTTACATTGTTCGGTCGGTTCTGCTGATTCTGTGCGGGCTTTGCGGGCTGCTTGTCTTCGGCATGATTGTCAGGCTTTGCTTCCGCCTTTGCGGGCTCTTCCTTTTTAGCCTCTTCTTTAGGCTGTCGTTCTTCAACCGGCTTAGGAGCTTCGATAACCAACTTGCCGTCAAGATAATCGTTTATGCTTGTGATCTGCTTTGCATTGGTCAGCTCATTCAAAAGCACGCTGTAATCGTTTGCTTCCATTACAGCCATGTGGGTGCGACCGGTAAAGCCCTTATCGGTGAGCATATCCACAAGATCCTTGCTCTTTAAATTGAGGTCCTTTGCCATATTGTTTATACGGTATTTTGTGTTAGACAACATATATACAACCGCCTTTCTAATTACTGCATCTGTCGGCCGAATTCCTTTTCGGCGCTATCAACACTGCTGGAATTTTCTGAATTCAATATTTTTAAGATCGCCGCCGCAAAACCGTTATCGTTTATCGACGCGGCAGTGGTATTTCCCGTCATTCCCAGGAAAGCTGACAACTGCGCCATGGTAAGCGGACAAGCCGCTATCTTCTTTTTATAGTAAGTACAGCTGTCATTGAATTTTTTAAAAGTATTTGCCGATATATCGCTTGCATACAAGACAAGACAGGCTTTTCCCTTTTTCACCGATTCGAGCACGCGCTCACTGCCGGCATCAAGTCGTCCCGCCTTTTTGCAAAGGCCGAGCATCCTGCCTAATTTTACCGAACAGACCGTATCTTCACTCACCTTGACCACGCTCCATTTCCTCTTCGACGGCGTCGTAGACATCGTTTGGAATTTCGCACTCAAGCGCACGTTCTATTCTTCTGGCCTTTCGCGCTTTGCGAAGGCAGTTTACATTTTTGCAAATATATGCTCCCCTGCCCGATTTTTTGCCTGTAAAATCGAGAGATATTTCTCCCTCCGGCGATCGAACAACGCGTATAAGTTCCGTTTTAGGCTTGCTTTCATTGCAGCCCACGCATTTGCGCTCGGGAATCTTCTTTTTGGGTTTGTCCTGGTTATGCAATCGAAAATCAACTCCATTTTAACCGACAGAAATGCGGTTTAACATTTGTTTTGATCTTTTATGTTACTGTTTTAGTCGACCTTGATATCGATCTTGCAGCCTGTTAAGCGTGCAGCAAGGCGAACGTTCTGCCCTTCCTTACCGATTGCGAGAGAAAGCTGATCGGGATCAACGATTACGCGGCAGGATTTTTCACCGTCCATGGTGACCTCGCGAACGGTCGCGGGAGAAAGTGCGGCCGCGATGAACTCGGGCATATCCTCACTGTATTTGATGATATCGATCTTCTCGCCGTTGAGCTCGTCAACGATCTCGGCAATTCTCATACCACGGTTACCGATGCAGGCACCGATGGGATCGACGTTTTCGTCGCGGGAATATACAGCCATCTTGGTGCGTGAACCTGCTTCACGGGTGATATTCTTGATAATAACGGTGCCGTCCTGAATTTCGGGTACTTCAAGCTCGAAAAGGCGGCGTACGAGTCCGGGATGTGTTCTCGAGAGAGTTACAAGCGGACCTCTCTGCTCCTTGGAACGGACTTCCATAACGAACACCTTGATGCGGTCGTTGTCGTAGAAGGATTCGCCGGGGATCATCTCGCTCTTGAGCAGAGTTGCGATCGATGTACCGGTATCGACGGTGACGTTGCCGGTCTCGGGATCGGTGGTCTGAACGATTGCTGTGATGATCTCTTCCTTTTTGTCCTCATATTCCTTGATCATCATTCCGCGCTCCGCTTCGCGGATACCCTGAATGATAACCTGCTTTGCGGTCGATGCAGAAAGACGGCGGAAATTCTTGGGCTTCATCTCGATCTCAAGCACTCCGCCGAGCACTGCACGGCGGCTGATCTTCTTCGCATCAGCGAGAGTGATCTCGGTAGTATCATCTTCAACAGTTTCGACAACGTTCATCTGCTGATACATCTTAACGTCCTTTTTAACGGCGTCAATATGAACTCTTACGTTGCTCTGACCGCCCATTTCTCTTTTGAAAGCGGAAATAAGTGCGGCTTCAACGCGTTCGAGCATGTATTCCTTGGGTATTCCCTTTTCTTTTTCAAGCAACTCAAGGGCGTCAAAAAATTCGCTGTTCATTTTTTCCTCCAATTAGTTATTCTTTTATGTTATTTTTTATTTGACTGATTTAAAACTCGAAATATATATTTGCCTTTGCGACGTTGTCACGCTCGATTTCGTAAGTCTTATCGGCATATTCTATTCCGATAACGTCTTTTTCGACGTCATAGGATACAAGCTTTCCGGTGAATACCTTCTGACCGTCGTGTGCCTTGAAAAGCTTCAAGGTGATGCTTTCGCCGACGCTTTTGGTAAAATGCTCGGGAATTCTCAGATCTCTCTCTACGCCTGGCGAGGAAATCTCAAGCACGTATGCACTTTCGATCGGATCAGCCTCGTCAAGAAGCGGATCGACAAAATGATGCACCTTTTCGCAATCAAGAATGTCTATTCCGTTGGGTGAATCTATGGTAATGCGAAGGTGGAATTCCGGACCCTCCTTGACGTATTCAACGTCCCATACCGAATATCCGATGCCATTGATCTTTTCTTCAAGCAATTCGCGGACAACAGCCGCTGTATTTTTTGCTCCGGATGCCATATTTTTAATCTCCCATTTTGAGGCGACTGCATGAAAAATCGCCCATACATAAAGTTAAGAGTAGGTGCGAACCTACTCTTTAAAATGATTTAATACTCTATCATTGGCATTATAGCACACTCTTTTGAAAAAAGCAATAGTTTTTTCCAAAAAAGTATTTTTTATTGCAATTATTTGCTCTGAAAATGCCTTTAGTCTTCGTTTTCGGTGCATTCGGTGCACGCACACGCGCCTGCTTCTTCATAATCCTTGTCATCTTCGATTACAACGTCGTAAAGCTTACCGCCGCAAAAAGGGCAGAAATCAAAGTCGGATGAGGTAACCTTACGGCAATTTTTGCATTCAACCTTGCCTGTGAGCGCGAAAAGCTCAGCGCGAAGATCCTTGATCTTTTTTCGTGCAGAGGTGATATCGGAAACGAGAAGGTCAACAGTCTTTTCGTCCATCTCGCCGGTTGTCTTTGAAAGATATGTTTCGCTTCCGAGATCGTAAAGCATTACGGCGATTCTGTCCTCGCACTCCTTGATCTCCTTTTTTACGCTCAAAGTCTGTCTTATGGTTTCTGCACTGTTCTTTGCTCCGCTGAGGAGTTCTTCGAATCTTTCTTTCATTTGTCTTGTCCTTTCGTTATGTATATGTTTTATAATATGATATTTTGTTTCAGATGCTCATATGACACTCATTAAATCAAAATGTGAAATTGGCGCTGACATTGCCCAGAGAATACTTGGACACGATCGATTCGTCTACCGTGATATCCTCGGCGATGGCAGAAAATTTTTCTTCATAGTGCTGCTGAACACAGTAACTTTCAAGGGAAGCAAGCTGGCTCTTTGAAGCATCGTCAAGTTTCGAAAGCTCGGTAAGCTCGAGCTTTTCTACAATATAGCAAATGCCCTCGTCCTCGATCTTGCGAATCTCGCCCACATCCATTTGTTTGGTTTCGGATACAAGCGCGTAGCCGAACACACCGAGCTCGTTGGGGGAAATAAAGAATCCGTTCGGATAGGCTGACATATCGGCTTCGTTATATTTTGTCATAATCTCGGCAAAATCGGTACCCGATTCGACATCGGACATGGCCGTCTTGATCTTTTCGGCCTTCTCTGCCCTCTCGGCATCACTCAGCTTATCGGTGAGCACGTTGCCATCGCTGTCAAACTCATACTCGCCATTTTCGTCGTAGACGATCTTGTCCTCGGTATATATAACGAGATAACGTACGTGAGAATAGTTTTCTCTGTAATAGCTGTCGAGCATTGCATCGGTCATAGCTTCAACGCCGTTTGAGCCGTAGAGATAATCGTATACAGCATAAAGCTTTTCTTCGGCAATGTAGCAATCCTTGAGTATATCGACGTTTACCCCGTATTTGGCAAGCATGGTGTTAAGCGATGAACGTCCGCCGTAAAAGTCGATCTTTTCCTCGATGTCTTCATTGATTGCCAGCGACACATCAGCGTCGATCTTCAATCCGTAGTCGCGAAAAAGCTTTATACCGACCAGAATATACTTTATATTTTGATTAATCAGCTCATATGCGTATTGTTCGGTAGTCTTATCATCGGTAGCCATTTGCTGCCAGAATGATGCAGAGTCGACTGAATTATTGTAATAGCTCAAAAAATCCGCCTTGTAAGTCGACAGCCAAAACCGATACATGTTTTCGTTTATAGACGAATCGCCCAGTTTCATCGCGGTTCTGCTTTGTGAGCAAGAGACAAGCGAAAAAATCATCGCGAATGAAAGAATAAGCAGCAAAATGCGTTTTTTAATCATAAAATCCCTCTTTTTTTCAGTTACTCTATCAGTATAAGGGTGAAAAATCACGATTTCAAGTGTTCAGATTGGAATTTTGTGTGTACTTCATTAACAATTCATACATTTCAGCGAGAGGATCGTCACCCTTTTTAAGCCTCAGCGACACATAAGGCTTAGCGCTCACGTTAAGGAGCAGTCTGCCCTTATAATCTCCGATCATCGACGTCCAGACAGCGGCATCCATCTTTTCGGGATAGATTAGCAGACTTGAGTCGAGCTGTTTGAGCTTTGTAAAATTCAATGTCGAGCCCAAAGTGCGTATCATCGAGATCATAAAGAGATTTTCAACCGATTTCGGCACCTTGCCGTAGCGGTCGCAAAGCTCATCGCGCACATCTTTTGCATCGGCCTTGTTTTCGATTGACGCAATCTTTTTGTATGCATCGATGCGCTGGATCGCCGACGCGATATACTTTTCGGGAATATATGCATCGGCACTTATCTCTACGGTGCACTCGGTCTTTGGCTTTATCGCCTCGCCCTTTTCCTCGATTATGGCCTCGTTCAAAAGGCGCATATACATATCGTAGCCGATGCTGTCGATATGTCCGTGCTGCTCGGCGCCGAGCAGGTTGCCGGCACCTCGTATTTCAAGGTCGCGGAGTGCGATCTTGAATCCCGAGCCGAACTCGGTGTAATCGCGTATAGCCATAAGACGCTTTTCGGCGATCTCGGTAAGCGAACTTCCTCTGGGATAGGTGAAATAGGCGTAAGCACGGCGGCTTGAACGTCCGACTCGTCCGCGTATCTGATGGAGCTGGGAAAGCCCCATATTATCTGCATCCTCGATAATAAGTGTGTTGGCATTGGGAACGTCCACTCCCGTTTCGATGATGGTCGTACAGACAAGAATGTCGATTTCACCCTCCACCATCTGCTTCCAAACGTCGGACATCTGCTCGCGGTCCATTTTTCCGTGAGCAACACCCACACGCGCATCGTCACCCGCCATGGCGAGCACTCTCGCAGCGGTAGATTCTATATTCTCGACGCGGTTGTGCAGGTAAAATACCTGTCCTCCGCGGCGAAGTTCCTTTTTGATGGCTTCGCCGATGATAAGATCGTCATGCTCAAGCACATAGGTCTGAACCGGCAAGCGATCGCCCCGCGCTTCTTCGAGCACCGACATATCGCGTATGCCGCTCATCGCCATATTCAGCGTACGGGGAATGGGAGTTGCGGTCAGTGTGAGTACATCGACGTTGTGCGATATTTGTTTTAGCTTTTCCTTTGCCGCCACGCCGAATCTCTGCTCTTCATCAACAATAACAAGTCCGAGATTCTTAAATTCAATATCCTTTGACAAAAGTCGGTGTGTGCCGACGATGATATCGGTCTCGCCGCGGCGAAGCTTGCGGAGCGATTCGGATATCTGCTTTGAAGTTCTGAATCTCGACAGCATATCGCATGATACCGGAAAGCCGCGCATACGGGATACTATCGTCTGATAGTGCTGGAGCGCGAGTATGGTGGTGGGCACCAGAATTGCTACCTGCTTTGACGAGCATATCGCCTTAAATGCCGCGCGGAGTGCCACCTCTGTCTTGCCGAATCCGACGTCTCCGCAAAGGAGTCGGTCCATCGGCACGGCTTTTTCCATATCTTTTTTTATCTCTTCGACGGCCAAAAGCTGACCGTCGGTCTCCTCGTATTCAAAAGCAGCCTCAAATTCGCGCTGATACTCGTCGTCGGGGAAAAAGGCAAAACCCTCGCGGCGCATTCTTTCGGCATAGAGTGTGATAAGCTCCTTTGCCATCTCTCTTGCAGCCGCTTTAACGCGCGATTTCGTCTTGCCCCATTCCTTGCCCCCCATTTTGGAAAGCTTTAAAAGTCCGTCGTCCGAATGTGCGCCGATGTATTTCGACACCATATCGAGCTGATCGGTAGGCAGGTAAAGCATATCGCTGCCCGCATATTTGATCTTTACAAAATCCTTACGAGCACCCTCTATAACGAGGTTTTCAAGCCCGAGGTACTGTCCTATACCGTGATTTACGTGTACGACATAATCGCCTATCGACAGATCTGCATACGAAAGAATCTTCTCCTTCGACGATCTCTTTGAGGCGGCTTTTCTTCGCTTGTTAACCACAGATCGGCTGTACGAATTTGTGCTTGCAAATGTGGTGATAACGGCAAATTTCGACACTGACAGTTCAAATCCCGGGAAGGGATTGAAGGGGATTATCGATACTGCTCCGTCGGCGCATTTTTCGGGCGTACAGATTGCGGCCGATATGCCGTCATCGCTGAGCATGGACATCATATTTTTCGCCATTACGTCGTTTTCGACGAGCATAACGATATTGTAGTTGGCACGAAGATAGTCGCTCATTTCCTCGCGCAAAAGCTCAATGTTGTCGCCGTATGACGCCGCCTGCTTCGTTTGGATAGTAAACATTCCCGAAAGGCGTTTACCGGTCATGCCAGAAGCGAATGTATCCACCATTATCGAGCAATTCGACTCGCAGAAGAAATCGAAATCGGCCGTCCACTTGTTATAAGCGCACAGCTTTGACGATATGCTTTCCTCCTCGAGCAGCTCGGAAACGCTCTGACGTGTATGCCACTCAAAAGATTTAAGGCGATCCGATATGGCATTATACTGTTCAATAACAACGACGGGCTTATTTGTAAAATAGTCGAGCAAACACTCGCATTCGGGATAAATAAGCGAGATATATTTATCTGAAAAATGAAGTTCTTCACCCGATTTTACCGCCGCGAGCTCGGCATACAGATTTTCCTTTGTCTGCTGTTTGCCGCACTTTTTTATCTGTTCGCTTATCTCATCAACTAAAGCGGTTCTTCGGTCGTCGGATGCAATTATCTCGCGCGCAGGGGTTACCTCTGCTTTTTTTACCTCACCTATGCGGCGCTGAGTAAGAGTATCAAAAACGTATATACAGTCAAGAGTGTCGCCGAAAAAGTCGGCTCTTATCGGGAGCTTTTGACGGGGCGGATATATATCCACTATCGATCCGCGCACCGAAAACTGTCCCTTACCCGACACCATATCCACTCTGACGTAGCCAGACAATACTAAAAAATCGCAAAGCTCGGTAATGCTGTAATCATTACCCGCCTCAAGTGTCATGGTACGATCGATATAAGTCATCGCAGGCATTGTAAACTGCAAAAGAGCATCGGGAGTTGCGGTTATAATATCATATTCGCCGCTGACAACGGCAGAAAGAACGCCAAGTCGCTCGTGCTCGAAATCATGCGATGCCGTAATATTGTGGTATATAAAATCGCGATAAGGGTAATTGAGCACCACAAGGCTGTCGCACAGCGCATTTTGCACCTTCAATGCTTGCTTTTCGTCGGCAACGACAAGCAAGATACCGTGTCCCGTCAGCTTTTTGACATCCTCGCACAGCGATGCGTAAAATGACAGCCTTGCTCCCTCGCACATACCCGTGACGAGCATGGGAAGCGGACTTTTCGATTTAATCTGTTTTTCGACGGTCTCAATTATACCGCTGTATTCGCGTTCCCGTCTTATTGAATCTAAAATACAGTTCAAGTTTTACCTCTCGGATTCACCGAAAAAATGTTTATTCGCTTATCTCTCCGTTGTATTTGTTCATCGCCTCGTCAAGCTTACCCTCAACTATAAGCTCGGCGCAGGGCAAGGCCGCATAAAGGCAGCGTTTAACAGCTTCCTTTTCATTTGCAGGTATGCCGCCGAGCACCCAATTTACCATCTCGCCCGATGCGGGGGGAGAACCGACACCGATCTTTATGCGGGGGAAGGTCTGAGTGCCGAGATGCTGGATTATGCTCTTTATTCCGTTATGGCCGCCGTCGCTGCCCTTACGTTTTACACGCATCGATCCGGGATTTATCGCAATGTCGTCGTATATAATGAGGATGTTTTCAGCAGGAATCTTATAAAAATCAGCCGCCTCGCGAACCGCCTCGCCCGAGTTGTTCATGTAGGTCTGCGGCTTCATAAAAAGGACCCTCTTACCGCCAAATGTGCACTCCCCGCAAAGAGATTTGAATTTGAGTCGGTCAATCTTGAAATTCAGCTTGTCGCACATGTTTTCAAGCGCCAAAAAACCCATGTTATGACGGGTGCTTTCGTATTTGTCGCCGGGATTCCCAAGTCCTACCACGATATAGGATACGGGTCCTGTAACCGTTGAATTTTTCGATTCTATCTGCTTAAAAAGATCAAATATGTTTGCCATTGTCCTATTATCACCTTTTTTATTTTTCTTAAAAGCACGAAAAACCGCCGGCATCGATCAGGTAGGGGGATGTCGGAGGTAAGAAAATATATTTGTGCGATAAATATTATATACCCTCGCTTCCCTCTTTGCAATACGAAAATAAAAATTTTACATTTAATCAATATAGCCCATTTTTTAACCTTTACGGTGAAAAACCGATATAAATTGACGTTGAATTTAAAATAATTGTAAATTATTAATAAAACTATGGTAATTGAGATTTTTTTATGTTAGAATAGCCGGTGGACAAAAAAATTATTTTATATATTGGAGGTAAAATCCCAAATGAGCAAAAAGTATTGTTATCTCTTTACTGAGGGCAACGCTTCCATGCGTGAGATCCTCGGCGGTAAGGGCGCTAACCTTGCTGAAATGACCAACATTTTCAAAGAAAAATTCCCGGACAGAAACCCTGTTCCTCAGGGCTTCACCATTTCTACCGAAGCCTGCACTCAGTACTATGAGGACGGCAGACAGATCAACGACGAGATCATGGCCGAGATCAACGAATACATCGTTAAGATGGAAGGCGTTACCGGCAAGAAGTTCGGCGACAAGGAAAATCCCCTTCTCGTTTCCGTTCGTTCCGGCGCTCGCGCATCCATGCCCGGCATGATG